>JAJDGJ010000028.1 GCA_030265585.1 Erysipelotrichaceae bacterium OttesenSCG-928-M19
CTTCGATGATAAACCAGGTTATGCAGGTGTAGATAATCCATTATATACACAAACTGAAGGTGTTACTCTACTATGGGGCGATGCTAAAGAAAGTGTAATGAAAATTATTAGCGAGTTAAGTTAATAAATCTTAAAAAAATAAAAAGTCTGATTTAAAAAAATTAGACTTTTTGTTTTGCCTTAATATTATGTATAATATCTAAAATAATTATTTATAGTTTTTTAGTGTTTATTATAAATATATTTAATGGTTTTTGTTGCCTTTTCATTAGGACTATGCTATATTGGTAATTATACTAATGAGTATTATTTAAAAAGAAAGGTTGATTAAAATGAGAATTGGTTTACCAAAAGAAATAAAACCTAATGAAAATAGAGTTGGTTTAACACCTGCTGGAGTTCAAGCTTTAATTAAAGCTAAACATAGTGTTTTTGTAGAAAGTGATGCCGGAGTCGGTTCAGGAATTGAAGATGAAAGTTATCAAGAAGTAGGAGCGACAATCGTTTATTCTACTGCGGAAGCTTGGGATGTAGATATGGTTGTTAAAGTAAAAGAACCTTTAGAAAGTGAATACCAATACTTTAAAGAGAATATGATTTTATTTACTTACCTTCATTTAGCTGCTAATCCAGAATTAACACAGGCTTTGCTTGATGCTAAGGTTTCAGCTATTGCTTATGAAACTGTGCAGCTTAAAGATAAGTCACTACCACTTTTATCACCGATGTCAGAAATAGCTGGACGACGTGCTCCGGTTATTGCTGCTAATTTTTTAGAAAAACAATACGGTGGGATGGGAATTTTACTATCTGGTGTTCCGGGAACTGAACGTGCTCACGTTGTTGTAGTTGGAGCTGGAGTAGCTGGTTTAAATGCTGCTAAGATTGCTGATGGAATGGGAGCTCGTGTTACGATTCTTGATGTAAACTTACCACGTTTAAAATATATTGATGATACTTCACCAAATATTCAAACATTATATTCAAATGAAGAAAATCTTTATAACTGTATCCAAACTGCAGATGTGCTTATCTCAACTGTATTAATTCCTGGTTCACGAGCACCAAAATTAGTAAAAGAATACATGGTTAAAGATATGCAACCTGGTTCAGTAATTATTGATGTAGCCATTGACCAAGGTGGTTCTGTAGAAACTATTGATAAAGTTACAACCCTAGACGATCCTATTTTTACTAAATACGGCGTTATTCATTATTCAGTTGCTAATATGCCTGGAGCTGTACCTAATTCATCAACATTTGCTTTAACTAATGCAACACAGCCTTATGTTATTGCTCTAGCTAATAAAGGCTTGAAAGCTTGTTTAAAAGATAAAGCTTTACTAAAAGGTGTCAATCTTATTAATGGTGCTATTACTTATGAATCTGTTGCTCAAACAATGGATTTTGAATTAAAAGATGCTAAAGAAGAAATTACTAATTTTCTAGCAATTTAAAACTCAGTTTTTACACTGAGTTTTTTTATTCCTTTATAAAACTAATAATATCTATTATTTCTGCTTGATATTGTTCTATTAATTCTGGTACTGAATATTGATCAGTAGCTTTTATTAATAGCCTTTGTCGTTTTTTTGCATTAATATGGTTGTAAATAATTGAATCAACTGGCTTAATTGCATCAAACATACTTTTATAATCATTACCACCAGTAATAATTGTGACACCCTTTTTATTTTTAAAAGGTATCTCTTGCTTATGTTCATATTTTAATGCAAATAAATATTGCATACGTGAGATTACTGAAAGCAGTTGCCCAGTAAAACTACTAAAATGAAGTGGTGATGCTAAAACAACTACATCAGCTTGTGCAAAGTCAGTCATTATTTGTTGAAAATCATCTTTAATTACACATTCGTTTGGATGTTTAAAGCAATAATGACAGGCAATACAGGCTTTTACATTAACTTCATAAGCATAATGTGTAGTAATTTCAGCATTAATGTTTTTTAAAAGATAATCAGTTATTTGTTTAGTAATACCATTTTTTTGTGGTGAACCATTAAGAACCACTATTTTCATTTACTAGCTCCCCTTTCAAGAAAGCAATTTGTTCAATAAAATTTAATTGCTTAACCTCTTTTGGATTATAATTAAAGAATTTAAAAAAGATATCCATAAAATACCCCATTAATAATAAGGCAATAATCGTTCCAATGCCAAATGTTCCCCCTAAAAGAATTCCGATAACTAAAACAATTCCCTCAATAATTGGCTTAATGTATTTGGTACTTATCTTAGTTTTATGAACAACTCCTAATAGTAAAGAATCTCGTGGTCCTGCTCCCGTTTTTGCATTTAAATACATTGCACTACCTAACGCTAGGCAAATAACACCTAAGATATTAACTAATAAACATAAGATAAAATTTGGTGGTGTACTAAGATTGGGAACAATTAAATTGGTGAAGATACCAATAAAAAATATATTAAATAAAGTTCCAATTCCTGGTAAAACTTTTATTAACATTGCTAAAGTCATTACCGTTAAACTAATAATTATACCTGCAGTACCGATATTAACATTCAAGGTAAAGCCTAAGCCTTGTGCAAAAACATCCCATGGTGATAGTCCTAAATTAGAAACAACACCTAATGAGATACCTAAAGCAACTAAAAAATAACCACAAAGTAAAAAAGCAACTTTGCTTAGTACTAATTGAAATGATATTTTCATTACTTAACTTCCTTTTTATAACGTTGCCCTAATTCTGCATAGTGTTTTCCGTTAGCTATTGTTTTTTGAATTTCTTCAGAACTTACTTCTCTAATTGCTTTAGCAGGTCGACCCATTATTAAAGTATTTGGCTCAAACTTAGCATTTTGTAAAACTAAAGATCCAGCCCCGATCAAACAATTATCACCAATCTCACAACCATTTAATAAAGTTGAACCCATACCAACTAAAACATTATCTCCTACTTTAGCACCATGAATTATACAATTATGGCCAATAGTAGTATTTTCACCAACGATTACATCATAAGGTGCATCACTATGAATAACTGTCAATTCTTGAATATTACAGCCTTTCTTTAAAAGAATACTCGATAAATCACCTCTGATTGTTGAATTAAACCAAATGTTAACTAATTCTTCAATCTTTACATCACCAACAATTTTTACACCATCTTGGATATAAGCACTATTGGCTATTTGTGGTTTCTTACCACTAAACTCATATAATTTCATACTATTAACTCCTTTATTTTTTATGAATTGCTAAGACATAGGGTGCCTTAGTTGAACTAAAAATTTCATATTTACTTATCTTATAGTAATCACGATTTAATGTATCACAATATTCACTTATTGCTTGTGATTCCCGATATCCTTCTTGATGTCCAGGATAGACAACTAGAATAATAATACCATGTTTCTTTAGAACTGTTAAAGCTTTATCTAAAGAACTTAAAGTTGTTTTAACCATAGTTGTAATATCTTGTGAAAACCCTGGCAAATAACCTAAGTTATAAATAAACAAACTAACTTCTTCTTTAACATAATTAAGAAAATTATCATGATTATCACAAATTAATTCAATTTTATCTTCATTAGTAAGTATTTTACTTTGACTGATAGCCAAAGCTTCTGCTTGAATATCAAAAGCATAGACCTTCTTAAAATAATTTGCCAAGTAAATTGTATCATTTCCTTTACCTAACGTCATATCGATAGCAATACCATCGCTATCCTGATACCTTTTAATAAGTATCTTACTGTATTCTAGAATACCTAATAAGCTATTCACATAAATCACCTTGCATATAATTATTTCTTGCTAAAAACTTATCAATGCTATTTAAAACATTGGTTTTATTTAAAGTCCAATCTGGAGCAATTAAGTTATTTTTATCAGCATCACCTGTTAAGCGTTGCACAACAATTTCTTTATCGAGATAACGTAATTGTTCACAAACCAAAGCTACGTATTCATCTAATTCTAATAAAGGAAAAGGTTTATGTAAATAATCTTGTCCCATTTTTGAATCACTTATTAGATGTAGCATATGTATCTTGATTCCATCTATTTTTAAAGCGTTTAATCTCTTAACATTCTCAATCATCATTGCCTTTGATTCATTAGGTAAACCATTAATTAGATGCACACAAACTTTTAATTTTGTTTTTTGTAATCTTTTAAGACAATCTATAAAGACACTATAATCGTAGCCACGATTAAAACTTTGTGCTATCGTATCATGAGTTGTTTGTAAGCCTAATTCAACCCAAACATCAAGTTGTGCAGTTAAACTATCTAGATATTCAATAATACTATTATCAAGACAATCAGGTCTTGTAGCAATAGCTAAAGCAACAACATCTGGCTTAGTTAAAAAAGGTTGATAAGTTTGTTTTAGTATTTTTAAAGGAGCATAAGTATTTGTATAAGCTTGAAAATAAACTATGTATTTAGCTTGTGGCCATTTTTGATGCATCATCTTCTTTACTTCAAGATACTGTTCTTCTAAAGATTTAGTAATCGTCCCTGCATAATCACCACTACCTAAATCACTGCAAAAAGTACAGCCTCCTACACCTACTTTGCCATCACGATTTGGACAGGAAAACCCAGCATTTAGACTCACCTTAAAAACTTTAGATTGGTACTTTTCTTTAAGATAGTAATTAAAAGTATGGTAACGTTTATTGTCATTGCTATAGACAAAGCTATTCATAGTATTTCTCATTATATTCCTCTAAAGTTAAAGAATTATTAGTTATTTCCTGGGCAACTTTTATACCCACGTAACGTAAATGCCAAGGTTCAAAAGTAATGCCGGTAATACTTTCTTTTTTCTCAGGGTATCTAATGATAAAACCATAGCTTGCAGCATGCTTCTTAACCCATTGATATTGTTTTGTTTTATAGTAATCCTCTTGCTTTACATTACTTGTCATAATATCAAAAGAATTACCAAGTTGATGTTCACTGCTTCCTGCTCGATTAACAACATTCTTATTAGAACTATTAATATTAATCATACTTTTATAGAGCTTAGCTTGATCCTTATAGCTGCGATAGGCTGATGTTAAAACTAGCCCTCCACATTCTTTATTGTTAACCTCTTCCATATCTTGACACATCTTTTGTAAAGCTTGCGCTGTTTCACTTGTTAAGAGATACTCATCATCATCTAACTTAGGAACATCATCGACATTAACTAAGTCTTTTGGAATATATTTATGAATATAATAATATTTTGAGGCAATCGTTAAATCTTTTTCTGGGTTGACAACAGTAATTGCATCTTTAACATCATAAGCCCCTTTTTCTAAGACATATTTAAAGTATTTTAATTGATCAGCATCTTTATTATACTCTTTAATTTCTTCTAAGCTGACTTTCTCAATTTGATATTGGTTTGCTTTTTTTACTACAACATCGTTTTTTGCTTGTGATATTTGATTAAAGTATTGGTAATATGCTAAATTATCATACTTGAAATCATCATAGACAATCTGCTCTTTAAAATTAGTCAAATCCTCTTTACTAAAAACGATATTTTTTATTTGAACAGTACTTAACTTCTCCTTCATTATTTTCTTAGTTTGTTGATCTAATTGCTTATTAAAAGACATTAAAATATCATCTGTTTTAAC
Source organism: Erysipelotrichaceae bacterium OttesenSCG-928-M19 (assembly GCA_030265585.1). GTDB lineage: Bacteria > Bacillota_I > Bacilli_A > JAJDGJ01 > JAJDGJ01 > JAJDGJ01. Next base: position 5,623 of record JAJDGJ010000028.1, read on the forward strand.
ATAACCAATAATAATTAACAGTACTAAAATAACAATTCCATAAATCGCTCTTTTTCTTGTCTTTGTCATAAGTATCACCACCTAAATTATAACATATCTTGTGTTTATAAACAAAAGTGAAAATAGTTAAATTTCAAAAAAAGCTTTGATTTCTTGACGATCATATTCAAGTTGTTTTACTAGTAGTTCAACATCACTGAAGATTTTTTCGCGACGACAAAATTTAACTAAGGTCACTTCTATTAATTCATCATAAATTTCTTGATTAAAAGAAAAGATATTCGATTCAATTGATGTCACGGAACAAAAATTAAATGTTGGATTATGACCAATATTAGTCATTGCATAATATTCTTTTCCTTTGACTTTTACAATGCTTGCATAGACTCCAGTTTGAGGAATACGATAATTAACAATAGGTACTATATTAGCGGTTGGAAAACCAATTGTTCTTCCCTTTTGATTACCTTTAACAACATGACCAACAATTGTATATGGTTGCACTAATAATCGATTGACTTGCTCTATTTCACCATGTAATAACATTTCATGAATTAAAGTTGAACTTACTTTCTCTTGATTGTATTCATAGCGTGGTAAAATTACAGTATTGAACTCACTATATTGTTGTAACAATGTTGTATTCCCTGTTTTATTTCTTCCATACATAAAATCATAACCACAAACTAAATATTTAACCCTTTTATCAATAATCATCTCTTGTACAAATTCATCAGGAGTTAAATCCATGATTTTTTTATTAAAATGAATTAAAAATAATGTTGAGACTCCTAGTGATGCTAAAATATCTTTTTTCTGCTCGAAAGAGCGAAGAACATAATAATTATTAATATCATTTACAACTTGACGTGGTGTAATATCAAAACACATTACAGCTAATTGTAAATCTTTATCTTTAGCGATACGTGCTGCTTTTTTTATTACTTCACGATGTCCTAAATGTATTCCTTCAAAATTACCAATAGCAACCACATAATCAGCTTTGGTTTCTATTTTCTCATCGTATCTTAAATGTATTACTTCCATTACCATAGACCCCTTTTCATCTTGGCTTGTCCATCCTTTGTTTTCTCATAAATTGCTTGAACTTCGTTATCATAAATAACAATAAAATCTTGTTCTTGATGACATTCTAATGGCTGACCATTTCTAACTGCTTGATACTCTTCTGCATTTAACTCAACTTGTGGATAATCTTGTAATGCTTCTTGCATACTAAGTAATTGATATTCATTTGCTTCAATTTGGGCTAAAGTATAACTAGCTTCAATATTAAATGATCCTGACTTAGTTCTCTTTAAATCACATAGCACTCCTGGATAATTGAGACTTTTTGCAATATCATAGCATAATGTTCTAATATAAGTTCCACTACTACAGCTTACTCTTATACTAACTAAATCAGCCTTGAAATCTAAAAGTTCAAGCTCAAATACTGTTATATCACGAGTTGGAATAACAACCTCTTCATTATTGCGAGCATATTCATATAATTTCTTACCATTTACTTTAATAGCACTATAAATAGAAGGTGTTTGTTTTTGTTGACCTTGATATTGCGTTAACACTTTTTTTATATCTTCACGACTAAGATCATTTTGATATCCTTTTTCAGCAACAATTTCACCAGTTAAATCTTGTGTTGTTGTTGCTAGTCCAAGCTTAAAAGTGGCATAGTATTCTTTACTATCTAAAATAAGATAATTTGAAAGCTTAGTTGCTTTTCCAATTAAACAAACTAGAACTCCAGTAGCTTCTGGATCTAAAGTACCACAATGTCCGACACGTTTTGTTTTTAATATTTTTCTTAATTTATAAATTACATCATGACTTGTCAGCTGTTTTTCTTTATTGATAAGGATAATTCCATTCATTATATCACCGAGTATATTTTACCATTTTTTATGATAAAATTAAAGAAAATATCCCTGATAGTATTATTAATTATTAATAGTATGGTATAATTTAAAAAATGAGGTGATTAAATGCTTAATGATAAATTAATTATTGAAATGAGTTGTAATTATGTTTATCGAATTGCAGAATTAAAAAACAAGGATAGTACTTTAAATTCTTATTTGAAATCACATTATCCTAATATCCAGATTATTGATATTCAAGAACCCTTTGGTAATAGCAATCTTAATGCGCTTTGTTTACAGGATATTGAATCAAAAGATTTAGCAATTATCTTTCAAGGTTCAGATAAGATTGATGATTGGAAGAATGATAATTTAAATAACTTTTTAAATAAAAGTGTTACCCAGTATGAAGCTGCCCAAAAATATTTTGAAAGTATTTCAGATCAAGGTGGACGTATTACCTATCTGGGAGGTAATTCATTAGGCGGTGGCTGTGCCCAATACGTAGGATTGATTAATCCTCAAGTACGTGCTTTATGTATTAATGCAGCACCTCTCACAAAAAAGAAGATTAATGATTCAAAAAATATTATCAATATTAGAGTTAATTCTGATCCACTTTATCGTTGTGTTATGTTAGATAAGGAACGTTTTGAAAATGGTTATGTTGGTCAAACAATTGTAGTCAATCGTTCTTTATACGGTAGTTATGATTACTTTAATTGCATTGAATTAGCACATCGTGGTTCAATTATCTTTCCTTATAGTTTTTTATATAATGAATATCAAGCACGAAATATGAAAGAATTAGAAGCTAAAGTCGATTTGAAAACATATCAAGAATTTGCACAACTTCGCTTAGCACCAACACTAGCCCAATTTATGTCGTTTGATTTAATTACTAATAACATCAATGAAACAAGTAATTTTGATTTAGATGAATTGCAAGATAATTTTGCAATTCGTATTAAGGAATTAAATAGATCATTATTAGAATATCACTTAACTAATCTTGAATTAAAGATTGGTAATCCTTTTGTTTCAATTAATGAGACTATTAGTAATAATCTAAAAGCTATTTTAAAACATAGTTTATTACATATTACCAAACAAGAAGAAAAACTATATGATAATATTTATTTTATTATTGAAAAGTCAACAAACTATTTCTACAAAGTAATTGGAAACTCATTAGAAGAAATAATTAATGATATTGATGATTTTAGTACTACTAGAGATTATGAAAAAATAATCAATGATATTGCAATTAATAAAAAAGCGATTAATGATTTAATTGATAATCTTATCATACTCAATGATGAACTCTATCATTATGATCAAGTTTCTTTAAAAAAATTATTATTTCCTAAAAAAATTGGCACTTTTTCATTTCAATCCCAAGCTTGGTCATTAGATTATAAAAAAATTATCTACGATCGTATCGATAAAACAATTACTGATAACATTGCTAAAAACCGCTTGTTTATCGAACAATTAGAAAAGATTATTGGAGCTGCTTTGATTGCTAAAAAAATCACTTTACAATTAAACATCCCTAGCAAAGATAATATCACGGTTGATGATATCGATTATGTATTGAAGAGGTATGATTTAGCTTCTATCATCGATGAAGCATTAACGCTTTTTAAACAAGATATTTATGAAGCTATTTTAGCAAAATCATTATTTTATATTTATCAAAGTAATATTAATTGTATTAATGAGGAACTACTCTTACTACAAAATAATATTGATAATTTAAAAGATTATTTAAAGAAGGCAGAGCCAAACAAAAATAGTAAAAACATTACAAAAATGATTTTTGATTTAGAAAGCTACCTTCAACAATTAATTGATTTTAATCAGGATAGTATTATTTAAGGCAAGTTGAATCTAACTTGCTTTTGTTTAACTTTTGAATTTAAGTAATTACTAAACATATTACTATTAAATAGTGTTAAAATTAGATTAAGCTATAAAAATATTAAAATGAGAGGTAGATAAAATGTCAAAATTATGGAAAAGAATGGAAGATGAGCTAAATACTCGTCATGAAAGCAAAACTTATAATAATATTAAAATTTTAGAATCACCACAGGGTGCTCACATTAAGGTAAACTCACAAGATTACTTAAATATGTGTTCTAATAACTATTTAGGGTTTGCCAATGACAAAGATGTTATTAAAGGTGGTCAGGATTACCTTGAAAAATATGGTGCTGGTTCTGGTGCTGTTAGAAGTATTGCAGGAAGCCAAACTTGCCATCTTGAATTTGAGCAAGCTTTAGCTAAATTCAAGGGAGTTGAGGATGTTATTCTTGTTCAATCGGGCTTTCAAGCTAACACAGCATTAATTCCGACAATTACTACAGAAGATGACGCTATTATTAGTGATGAATTAAATCATGCTTCAATCATTGATGGTGTAAGATTATCTAAAGCTAAGAAATATGTTTATAAACATATTGATATTAATGATTTACAAAAACAGATAGAAAAAGCTAAGCAAGAAGTATCAGGTTTTATATTAATTATTACTGATGGAGTTTTTTCGATGGATGGTGATATTGCCCCACTAGATGAAATTGTTAAACTAAAAAATAAATATGAAGATGTCTATCTAACAGTCGATGATGCTCATGGCGAAGGCGTTTTTGGTAGTCATGGACGAGGACTAGTTAATCATTTTAAACTTGAAGGTGAAGTTGAATTTGAAATTGGTACGCTATCAAAAGCTTTTGGAATTGCTGGTGGTTTTATCGGTGGTAAGAAAGTACTAATTGATTATTTAAAACAAAAAGCACGTCCCTTCCTTTTCTCAACAGGAATTGACAGTGCGATGTGTGGTGCTGGTTTAGCTGTTGTTGATAAAATGTCAAAAAGTGATGACAGAGTTAAAAAACTATGGGAAAATGCCCACTATCTTCAAGAGCAATTACAAGCCAAAGGATTGAACACGTGGAAGACAGCATCTCCAATTACACCAGTTATTGTTGGTGAAGAAAGTATGGCTACTGATATGACAAAAATGTTGTTTGAAGAAAATATTTTAGTTAGTCCAATCATGTATCCTACAGTTGCAAAAGGCTTAGCTCGTATTCGTCTAATGCCAAGTGCCACTCACTCTAAAGAAGACCTTGATCTAGCAATCTCTAAAATAGAAAAATGTGCTAAAGAACTAGGTATTATCTAAAAAAAAGAACTATTGTTCTTTTTCAAATAATTTTAAATATTCTTCATAGCCTTGTGCTTTCATTTCAGCTTTTGGAATAAAATGCAAGGCTTATAGATTAAAATTTTTATTACAAAAAATAATATATTTGTTATTATTTATATCTTTTAGTTAAATTAATTATAGAGTTATAAGCATTTAATTATTTTAAAATATTTTGATAATTAT
>JAJDGJ010000029.1 GCA_030265585.1 Erysipelotrichaceae bacterium OttesenSCG-928-M19
TTGCACCTTTAGTTGTAGATTATTTAGAGGAATCTGGTTATTTTGTTGAACATATTTGTGATAGTATTGAAGCAATCAATGAAATTAAAAAAAATAATTATGACTTAGTGTTATCAGATTTGAATCTTAATAAAATTAATGGACGTCAAGTTGTCGAATTAGTGAAAAAGTATGATGAGAATATAAAAATAATGATTCTGACATGCTCTACAAATGAATATGATGAATTGTCAGGTTTGCGAGTTGGAGCAGATGATTATGTTACTAAAGAAAGTTCTTTTGAAGTTCTTGTTGAAAGAATTAAAAATTTATTAAAGGATAAAAAAGATAATAAAATAGAGAGCACTTATTTAGAAAGTAAAAAAGATGATATTATTGTCGATGAAGCTAATCGTATCGTGATGAAAGGTAATGTGGAAGTAGATTTAACAAAATTGGAGTTAGATTTACTTATTTATTTTTTAAAGAATAAAAATGTATTATTATCAAGAGAAAAGATTTATGAAGATATTTGGTTTGTGCCTCTTGTCTCAGATGATGTTGATCTAAGAAATATTGATGCACATGTTAAAAACTTACAAAAAAAGATGACAATTACCTCAATCTCCTCAATTAGAGGTATTGGATATAGGTGGCATGAGTAAGTTATTTAAGGAGAAAATATGGAGAGTAATAATATATATTGGGATAATTGTTTGTATTATTATTAGTATTTTGATTACTCTGAGAATAAATGATATTCCAGATAATTATTATACAAGACAGAGAACAGAAATTAGGAATATTGAGACACAAATTAAAGAAAATGTAACAACAAATAACTTTTCTGTTCTTGAAGATCTTGTCGCAAATAATTCTATGGAGTTAAAAGTATATGATAGCACAACTAATGAATTAGTATATTCATCTTTGCCTAATGAAGCTGTTGAATCAATTAAAGGTAAATTAAATGAAAATGCGATAAACTACGAAACTGCATTTGTTATCTCAGATGGTGAAACTGAATACGAAGTGTGGTGGTTATTGTACAATGTAATGCCTCAAAGCTCGTTTGATTATGTTATTACCTTGATTATAACAGTGGGATTATTTATGTTAGCACTGATTTTATTATTATTAATAATTTTATATCTTAAATTTTTACTACCATTAAGAAACTTAAAAACAAATATTGAAAGATTAAGTGAGTTTAAATTAGATGAACTAAAAAATGAAACAGATTCAAGTGAATACGGTAAATTGAATCAGAATTTATTAGAGTTCGGTAAAGAGTTAGATACAATTATTACTGAGACAGGTTATCAATATACAAGGTTAGAAAGCTCTTTACAATTACAAAATGAGAAGCTAATCTATCAAAATAGATTTATTGCTTCATTAACTCATAATTTAAAGACACCAATAGTAACAGTAAAACATTTATTAGAAAAAGAACAGTTACAACAGGAGGCCTTGGTAACCAAGAAACTAGATAATTTAGTGGATGATATTAATGATATCTCAAAGTTAGTCTATCATGATAATGAAGAAGCGATAAGAAATAAAACACAGTTTAATTTAACTAGTCTTGTTCGAGATGTTTACAATATTTATGAAGATAACTTTCTTGATAAAAAATTGGTTGTCGAATTTGACATTGATGATGAGGTAATGGTTTATGATTATCATTTGCAATATAAACAATTAATTCATAATGCAATTTCAAATATCATTAAATATACAAAAGAGAATGCTTATGTTAAGATAGGTTGTTTTATTGAACAGGAATATATTTACTTACAATTTTATAATGACGCTAAAAAAATGAGTGAGAGTGAACTTGATAATATTTTCAAGTTATTTTATCGAATATCAAAAGATAAAGAGGGATTAGGTACTGGTTTATATACAATAAGAGCTGTAGCGGAGGAATTAAATGGTACAGTTGACTTTAAAAACTATGATGATGGGGTAATGTTGGAATATAAAAAGCGAGTTGAACATAATGAAGTTATTTAATGTAGTTATCATTACAATTATCATGCTTGTAAGCTCAGATGATGTTTTTAGTGCGCCAAATAATGAAGTAAGGCAATTGGTTTTAACATGTCAAGAGCTTGAAAAAGTAGATTTAACTACATTTGATAAAGTAGAAAAACTAGTTGTTAAAAATTGTGATTTAAAAGCTATTCCCACAAAAATATATACATTGAAAAATTTGACTCATCTCGATTTAGCTAATAATCAAATTGAGAAAGTTGATCAAAAATTAAATGTATTAACTAAATTACAATCACTAAATTTAAGAAATAATTTAATTAACGATTTTGATGAGATTACTAACCTAACTAATTTAGAATACTTGGATTTAAGCGGTAATAATTTATTTAAAACAACAAGTATTAAGAATTTTACTAAGTTAAAAAAATTAAATTTATCATATAATGGCTTAAATTATATTGTGGATTTAGAGGGATTAAAGAATTTAAAAACAGTTGATTTTAGTTACAATCAATTAGTAAAGTTACCAAAATTAAATAACAATATTAAAAAGTTAGATGTTACAAATAATTATTTAGATTTAAAAAATAATTGTTGTAAGCAATATCAAGGAGCAATTGTTAAACAAAATAAAATTCAAATTAGGGATGATATAACAGATCAGGAAATCGCCAAAGCTATTTTGAATAGTAAATATATAGAGGATCTTTTGGAATCATCAGATGGTAGTGCTGTAGTAGGTTTTAATAGTTATGAATTAAAATTTAAGATTGGTAATAAAGTCTACACAGTAAAAGAATTGATAAATAACTATAATAAAATAAAAAGTAATGATTCTTCATTAATTGTTGATGTTGGCATGTATGATAACTATATTCATAGCGTTTCAAAAGAACGTGTTGTTAATCGAAGAACAATTGTTAACTATATTATGAATAATTTTACAACTACTAATAGTGATTTAAATATTGATGTAATTGAAGTGATAGAAAAAATAAAAAAAGATGATAATACTGAATACACAAGAGATTTGAATCGTGATGAATACTTTACAAGTCAAGCTTATAAAACACTATCTATTTTAATATGTGTTATTTTTATCGTACCAGTTATTGTTATAATTTTGATATTCATTTATTTAAATAGCTTAAACAACGGTATCAAAAAAGTCGTTGATAACCAAAGGGGTGATGAGAATGTCTAGTTTAGTTAGAAAAATAGTTCTAGTCTTTTTTATCAGCCTTCTTTTTACCTTTAATGTTAAAGCTATTGAGATAAAAGTAAATAACTATGCTGAGTTTAAAGTGGCTCTAGAAAATAGTGCTGTTGATACAATAGTACTTGAAGATGATATTGTTGTTGAAGATGAATTACCAACTTTAAAGCGTTCTTTAATAATTGAAGGTAATAAGCATATTATTGATTTTAAAAGTAATAATTGGTTGTTGGGTAATGTTAATACGCCATCAAAACTAAAAATAAATGATTTAGAAATAATGGCAACAGCATCAACTCTATTGAGTTCATCATCTGCAAACTCAGAACAATGGACAGTAGAAGTTGGAAATGTCAAATCAGCGGCGAAAACCACAGCAAGTTTTCTTGATTTTAGTACTTCGGCTCGTGGTACTTTTAGTGCAAGTGGTGATTTTAGTTGGACTAATGAAAGTAGTAGTGCTAATGGCTTTGTAATTAGGACAAAGCATTTTATTGCAAGTAATGGTGCACAAATTAATTTAGAGGCTAAAACAGTAGCTTTAAGAATTGAAACTTATGGAACAGGTAATACACAAAATATTAGTATTACTGATGGTGCAACTGTCTCAATAAATAATGTTGGAAATCGTATTGGAAGTAATTCAGCAGCACTATTTATTAATGAAGTCGCAAGTGAAAACAATAAGCCAATCGTTGAGATTAGTGGTAGTGGTAGTAAACTATATGCTTATAGTAATGGAGCAGATACTGGGGAATATGGTGGTACTATAGTTCTTCAAGGTAGAGAGGGAGAATTAAATATTAGTGCTGGTGGTCAAGTTGAAGTATACAGTACTAGTCAATCATGTATTATTATGCAGAATTTAAATGGGGTTTTTAATATTGATGGTCTTAATTCAAAGTTGAAGCTGACACAAGATGATGATAATGATTATGAAAGAGGAGCAACACTACGTTTTAGACTGCAATCAGGACAAACCTTAAATGTTTCAAATAATGCGAAATTAGAAATTACTAAAAAAGCGGGAAGCGCAGCGGGAATTCGTTTTTATAGTGCAAATAATAAGATATTAGTAAGCAGTGGTGCTCAAGTTAAAGTAGAGAATTATGGGACAAGTACTAATTTAAATCCAGGGGCCAATGGTCGCAATCAGGGTATTCATTATGATGGACAAAATAGTACCTTTGAGATTACGGGTAAGAAGTCTATGGTAGAGATTATCGCTCATCATGGAGCGGCGGTGGATATGGAAAGTTATAATGGTATTATTACATTGGGTAAAGATAGTATATTTATTGCTCATGGTGCAACGGCGACAGCTACTCAAGGAGCTTTCAATGCTGCTCGTTTATCTTTTAATGCTGAAGAGCCTTTATATTATGATTTTAGTAATAATCGTCCTGGTGGTGGCTATATTTTTAATGTTACTGCCTCAAGTTCTAGTGTTATCAATGCATTCACCTCAACACAATCTGATCTTGCTGTTTGGAAAGCAGGTATGGATTTAAATGATGATCCTTATAAAATGTGGTCAATCTTTGATTATTCATTGGCAGGTAATAATTACCAAAATATTGTATCAACTAATATACCTGAGGAGTTTAATACTACTAGTGATTCATATGGAAATAGTGGGGTTATGCCTTATTCAAGAATGAGTGGTAATAATGCTAAACCAATTGTTGATGAGTTAATAGTTCCTGAAGATGCCGATCGTTATCTTCATGGACATGTTTCCATTCCTGAAGGATTAAGCATCAATGATCGCGATGCTTGGCATGATGAAGTATATGTTCAAGTTAAAGAGACAAAAGTTGATGGGAGTATTAATTATTATATTGGTTCAACTAAAGAAGAGTACTCAGTCTATGGAGCAACACAACGTGATGGAATTTTTGTGGTTGATTTAGGAAAACTAGCAACTAAAGGTGATCAATATGAGGTTGTTAAAGCATGGCGTGGTTCAGCTGATATAAACTCAGAGCGTAATCATTATTCAAGTGCAGCAGATATAAAAACAAGTCGTGTTGTTGTTCAAGATGTAACACCACCTATTCCAGTAACATCAATTGCTAACGTCGATCAATCTTCAAAGATAATCAGTGGTCAAGCTAGTGAAATAGGTGCGCAAGTAAAAATAAAAATAAATGGAATAGCTATTACTGATTTAATTGGGGAAGTAGCTAATGATAATTCTTGGCTTGTTACTTTACCAGATAATATTAAGTTACAAGTTAATGATGTTATTACAGTAATCTTAGTTGATGATAAAGGAAATGAAAATCCACTTGAACAAACTAGCTATCATGATGCTATCTTTGCTGCTGCTACACAAACAATAGTTGTAGAGGCTAATCCAAATGTTGAAGGAAAGAAAGAAGTTAATAATCTATCAAGTGATGATAATCAATATCGTGTTAATGATTTGCTTGAATATCATTTAACATTTACAATAAAAGATGGTAGTGCCTATAATATTGTAATTAGTGATAGTTTACCAAATGGTCTTCTAATAAAAGATTATGAACAAACTATTAACGGTATTATTGATAATGAAAATATTTCATTAAGTGATGGCATTTTAATAAGTAATATTTCAAAAGCTCAACCAGGGACAACTATTAATATTACTATTAAAGCTGAAATTACAAAATCAGCTTTAGGAAAAACAATTGAGAATAGTGCTAATATCAAGGGTTATAATAAAGATAATGAACTGTGTTTCAATCAAACTTATCATGATAATAATACTTTACTTGTTAAAGACAGCGAGCCACTAGTTTCAATTACGAAAATGGTTAGCAATGATTCAAATATTTTTAAAGTTGGATCTAGTGTTAACTATAAAATTGTTTTAAAGGTTGAACAAGGAGTTTTAAAGAATTCCTTATTTAAAGATGAGCTTGATTCACACCTTAGTATTAAAGGCTTAACAGTGGATAAGCAAAAAAGAGATGCTATGGATAATGAAATTATACTTGATTTAGGAACTATGGCTGTTAATCAGGAAATTGTCATTGAAATTGAAGCAGAAATTCTAGAGAGTGGACGAGGTAAGACAATAAGCAATCAAAGCTACCTTAGTGGTACTAGTGATGCGGGAGTTAACCTTTTAGAATCTTCTAATCTTGTTTTTATTAATGTTATGGATCTTAGTGCTCAACAGATAATTGATGATGCTAATAAAAATAATTTAGCTGAACCAACGGAAAATTTACAATATACTATTAAATTAAAAAATAAAGCTGAAAGTGCTACGATGGTTTATTATAAAGAGAACCTTAGTGATTTTGATTCAGTGATTGCTCAAAAAAGTAAGGTTAATATTTATAGTAGTCTCTCTAAACAAACTACTATTGTTGATTTTACAACACTTAGCGATGGTATTTTATATGATATGGCTAACAATGAAGAGCTTACTATAGTTTTTAATATTACTTTAAATAACTTTGATGTTATGACAAAAGCCAAACTCGTTAGTCTGTTTAATTATAATGATGAAAATATTGCCACGTCATTATTGAGTGGAGAATATAAGACTATTTCTGGCCTAGTTTTTGAGGATATAAATTATAATGGTTTCAATGATGAAAAGAGCTTTTTAGAAGCTATCAATGTCTACTTACTTGATGATGAGGGTACAATAGTAGCTGAAACTTTAAGTGATAGTCATGGAAAATATCGTTTCACTCGTTTATTACAGGCAAAACAAAATTATGAATACTATATAATGGTTGAAGAATTACCTGAATATTTATTAGCAAATAAAGCAAGTGTTCAAACAATTTATAGTTCAAGTATTAATCATGATACTAAGAAGTCTGATAAAATTAGTTTACAGAGTACTGATTTAACTAACTATAATGTTGGATATGCTAAAGATGTTATGATAAGTGTCTTACCAAAAGAGAAAGAAATTAGCGTTGGGCAACAAAGAAGAATTAATATTAATTATAAATATGCTAATATCGATAAGATTATTGTTGATAATAACAATGTTGAAGCAAAGTTAGTAAAAAATGTTTTAACAATCAAAGCTAATGATTCAGGGACTGCTAAAGTTTCGATAATTATTCAAGATCAATATCAAAGAAATAGTTTAACTAGAGAGATTAATGTTGAGACAACTCTTGATCAAGAGGATTATGTTAAAAAATTAGAAAAGCAAAGTACAGGCACAAAAGATGAGAGTACGATAAATACTTATGTTATCGTAAGTAAATTACCAAATACTGGGCAAGATATATCAAATAGTATCTTATTATTAATAATTGCTACAAGTGCTGCCTTTACTAATTATCAAATAAAGCGAAAAAAATAGTTTTATATAATTATATAGAGATGAGTTATTGATATAAATAACTCATTTTTTTATGGTTTTAACCAAGTGTAGGTGAATAGTTATTAAAGTGAAGATAACGGTATTATTAAAGGATTTAGCTGGCATCAAGTATAGTGAATACATGAAATCATTAATATAAAAAACATATAATTCACAAAAAGCTCATATTTCACTAAACATTCACACACTTCACTCACAATTCTTTGAGGTTAGGAACTACTAGATATATAATAATATGGAAGGAATGTGTAAATATTGTGTTAAGAAATACATAAAGATTTTAAAATAAGGAGATGGTTTTTATGACTAGAAGAGGCAGAGTGTCGAAGATAGTTATAGCATTGTTATTATCAATAACGATGATGTTTGGACTAAATACCAGTAAGGCAGAAGCAACGACCGAGTATTTTGGTGAGATTGAGAATGCCTGGATTTTGGGTGCGTATAGTCAAACAGGATCTATCATTCAAATGAGTGATGGAACATTATATGCATCAGGATATAATGAAGGTGGCCAACTTGGGCTAGGAACAAGTGAGGCAAGAAGAACGAAGTTTACAAAAGTAATTTTCCACAATTCCTTTTATGGTACAGGAAAACGAATTATTCAAGCGACTAACGCTAATACGAGAGGTTTCTTATTAGATGATAAAGGTAATGTTTATTATTCATCATTAGAAACTACTGATCAGCGTGGGGATGTAAACATTCTTGCTAAGGCATCTTATGGAACTACTTTTCCATCATCAGTTGATGCTAATCGTGCGACAACGACAACTTTGACTGGTCGTAATCGTGGGGATACACGTGGTGAATATGTAATTCATCAGCCATTAGCTGATTGGAGTGCAAAAACAGGGAAGAAAATAGTTAAAATTGCCGGGAATCAATCAGCATTGATTTTTGAGACTTCTGATGGCTCTTTATGGGGTATTGGTGGTGGTGGTGAAGCAAACAACCACGCTAACAATGTTCTAGGGCTAGGTTCAACTGTTTCAACAGATGATGGTAATGGAAACTATGTTAAACAACTTTCAGAGAATGTTGAAGCTTGGAGTGCTGAGAAAGCAAACTATAGAAACTCTCAATATGAATATAATACCTTATTTTTCAAGACTAATGGAGAATGGTTTGCTCTAGGTGGAGCATCAACAGGAAAAACATTAACAGGATTAAGTAAAGCTTATATTGCTAATAGTGATTTTAATAATTCAAATACAGTTAATGGTCAAGCAGGAATTGGTAGAAAAGTTGATCCAAGTATTATTAATACTAAATATGGAACATCTTATACGCATGCTGATATTAAACAGATGCAACCTAATTTAGGTCGTACTGAAATATTGACTACTGATGGTAAACTATATACAGTTGGTCTAACATTTTATGGTAGTGTGCCAAATGAGGCAAATACAGGTGCAGCAGACTCAGCAGTGCCAATCTTGAATAAAGTAGTATCAACAGATAGCTACAAGGCAAAACATGGCGCTAATTGGGGCTTCATTGAAGAAGTATACCCATCACAAGAAGGGACATGGGTTAGAATGTCAACTGGTCATATTTGGGCACGTGGTTCAAATGACCAAGGGGACCTAGGATATCGTACTAATCCAGTAGCAGCTCAAGAGTTTATCTTAACAGATATTACTGATACAGCTAATACAGGTCGAATGGCTCCGCCAAATACATATGATGGAACTATTCAACAATCACCTGAAACAACAATAAATCCACAACAAATGGCGATTGGTTATAACGCGACTATGATGATTAGCTCAGAAGGCTATATCATGGGTTCAGGACCAACGACATATGGTTTTTATGGTTCAGACAATGTTGAAACAAATTATAACCGATTTGGATTTACACGTGTTAAGAGAGATTATCGTGTTGTTAGAAATCCACAAATCGTGGTTAATGGAGATAATAATCCAATAAGTTGGTTAGTAAACCCAGAAGATATTAAAATAGGTAAATCAACAGAATGGGCAGATAAAAATGCGGGAACTTATCCAACATATGCTGAGTTTTCAGTATATGGCTGTGGAACAACAACTGGAGTCTATACATCAAAAGAGGAAGTTGATTGTACAATAGATGTAGGTGGTACAAATAAAATTGGTACTGGAGCCGGAGCAGCCTATTCAACAGCTCATGAAGCTAATAAAATTGATGATACTAATTTATATAATATCAACTTAAACAATTTAGGTTTAACAGCTGGATATTATAAAATAGTCGCAAAAAGATATGCGTTTATTGGACCAAATGGAACAGGATTATCAGGAGTAAATAAAGGTACTTTACAATATAATGAAGAAGGAACTGATGATGAGTATTTTGTAGAGTTTAAAATAGATCCTGTAATTACAGCAGAAGAATATATTGAATTGAATGTTGGAGATACATATAATCCAGAAACAGGAGTAAGTGCAAAGGATAGTAAAAATCAGACAGTTAATTTTGGTAGTGGTCAACACGATTTACAATATACATCAAATGTTGATACAACAACAGTAGGTGTTTATAAAGTAACTTATACGATGGCTGATCAATATGATGAA
>JAJDGJ010000003.1 GCA_030265585.1 Erysipelotrichaceae bacterium OttesenSCG-928-M19
GCATCTCTAATTTACTAGTGGTAATATTAATAAGAGTAGGTGATCATTATTAATCCAATTATAAAAAAAATCATGAGAATTGCTGCTGCTATTATTTTTGTCATAATACTTTTAGCTATCTTTAATCCTGAAGAAGAAAAAAGATTCACACAATATAAGTTTGCCCAGTTAAGAAATCAAGAAAATTTCAATTATGTAACTAGTACCGAATGGCGTACTTTTAATGAAGCTTATAAGTTTGCTATCGAGGTCCCTGATTTTAAAGGTGATATTTTAAGTGCAGGCACATATGAAATGAAAATTGTTGACTTTGCAGACTATCGAAATGTTGTTCCACCAACATATAAAATTTTTGTTGGTAAAAATTATGATAAAATACAAGATTTAGCAGAATTAGAACCACGTTTAATTGTTGGTGGTAAAAACAATCAAGATAAAATTTATGAATTAGAGGTTAAAAAAGGTGATTATGTTTATATAATTCCCCAAATGAGTCGCGAAAGAGTAAGTGGCTATATTTATTTAGAAATGAAGAACAATTAAAAGCAATAATTGTTCTCTTTTAGTGTGAGGTGTTTATAATGGAAAAATATATTTTAGCTATTGATCAAGGAACTTCATCAACACGAGCTATTGTCTTTAATAAAGAGGGTCACGTTAAAGCTATGGCCCAGCAAGAATTAACTAATTATTTTCCTCATCCTGGTTGGGTTGAACAGGATGCTGTTGAAATATGGTTATCAACGCTAGCAGTTCTCTCCCAATTATTTATCAAAGAAAGCATCAAACCAGAGCAAATTAAAGCTATCGGAATTACCAATCAAAGAGAGACTACCGTCATCTGGGATAAAAATACTGGAATACCTGTTTATAATGCGATTGTCTGGCAATCAAGACAAAGTTCCGATATTTGTGAGTTTCTTATCGAAAATAATTATCAGGAAATTTTTCAAAATAAAACAGGATTACCAATTGATGCTTATTTTTCAGCAACCAAGATAAAATGGCTGTTTGATAATGTCACTGGTGTTAAAGAGAAAGCTAATAATGGTGATTTGTTATTTGGTACTATTGATACGTGGTTATTGTGGAATCTCTCCAAAAACAAAGTTCACTTTACTGACTACACTAATGCTTCTAGAACAATGATTTACAATATCTATGATTTAAAATGGGATCAAGAGTTATTGGATATATTAGAAATACCAACTAGTATTCTTCCAAAAGTTAAGGATTCTTCACAAATTTATGATTATACTAATCCTGCCCATTTCTTTGGTTTAGAAATACCAATTGCGGGCATGGCAGGTGATCAACAAGCTGCTCTTTTTGGACAAGCTTGCTTTGAGGCTGGTTCAATGAAAAACACCTATGGCACAGGATGTTTTATGTTGATGAATACTGCCCATAAACCTGTTAAATCAAAAAATGGTTTGATTACTACGATAGCTTGGGGCTTAGATAATAAAATAACTTATGCCTTAGAGGGTTCTATTTTTGTTGCTGGTAGTGCTGTTCAATGGTTGCGTGATAGTCTAAAAATAATTGATACGGCTGCACAATCAGAAACTGATGCACAAAAAGTAGCTGATAATGGAGGTGTCTATCTTGTTCCCGCTTTTGTAGGATTAGGTTCACCATACTGGGATATGGATGCAAAAGCAGCCATCTTTGGTTTAACAAGAGGTTCAACAAAGCATCATATAACTAGAGCTACATTAGAAGCAATTGCTTATCAAACTAAGGATATTATTGAAATAATGTGTCAAGAAGCTAACTTAGAATTAAAAACTTTAAAAGTTGATGGTGGAGCAACAGCAAATAGTCTACTAATGCAATTTCAGGCAGATATCTTAGATACAGATATTGTATTACCAACTAATAGCGAAACAACAGCATTAGGCGCTGCCTATTTAGCTGGTTTAGCGTGTAATTACTATGATTCACTTGCTGATATAAAAAATAATTGGCAAATTAATAAAGAATATCATAGTAAAATGACTAAGCCAATTAGAGAGAAATACTATCGAAATTGGAAGAAAGCTATTGAAGCTACTAAATTATTTAAAGAAGAATAAGTTAAATAACGATTAAAAACCGCTAAATGCGGTTTTTTCTATTTCATAAACATATCTTGAGCTAGTATAATAAAATCATAAAATAATTTTAGGCCATAGAAAATAATAACACTACCACAAACTATATTAATAATACGTAAAACTTTATTAGTAATAACATTGGAAAAGAAACTAATAATCGTTGTCACTGTTAGAAACCAAGTAGCAGAGGCACACATTACACCAATAATAAACATGATTCCATAATCTTTAGAGGCACCCAAAAGAAGACTACCATCAACAATAGCTTGCGGATTAAACCACGTTACAACACAAGCAGTAGCTATTAATTTAAGCCAAGGCATATCAACTTCAACAGAAGTATCAAGTTCGCTCTTTGATTTAATAATACTATATCCAATATAGATAACAACTAAACTACCAATCAACAATACTAAGAATCTTAATATATCAGATTGTTGCATAATAGTGCCTAAACCATAAAAACATATTAAAGCAAGCGTAACATCAAAAAAAGTAATTATTAAAGCTGTCATATATGCTCTAAATTTAGTTTGTGACAACGCTGAATTAATAACAAATAAATTTTGAAGTCCAATTGGTGCAACATAAGCAAAGCCAATTCCTAAACCAATTAAAAATATATTCATAAATAACCATCCTTTACAACCATTAGTAATGTACTAGTACCATTATATCGATTTAATTATATTGTGTACCCAACCAAAATATTTTTTTTGCCCAACCACTTACTAAATTTATGTTATACTGTATTAAGGTGATCTTATGCAAAAAAATAAAATTACAATTGAAGCAATTGACTGGCAACCTAATAAAAACTCGAAAATACCTTTATATCAACAAATCATTGATTATATCAGTAAAAAAATTACTAGTGGGGCATGGTTAATAAATGATATTATCCCCTCACAACGTGAGCTTGCTAACAAATTTAAAGTTAACCGTAGTACGATTGTCTATGCTTTAGATGAATTAATTGCTTATGGAATATTAGAAACTGAATCTGGTTCTGGAACAAAAGTAGCTAACAACACTTGGTCTTTGCTTTATAATGATAATAATTTAAATTGGAAAACTTATATCAATGCTGGTGAGTTTATAGAGAATATCCCAACTATACAAATTATTAACGAATTAGAGTTTAAAGACTACATCCGCTTAAGCACTGGTGAGTTAGCACCTAAATTATTTCCTTTGCAAAAATTTCAAAAAATTTCTAGTCTATTAACTAATAAAATTACTTCGTTAAATTATCTTGGACCTCTTGGTTTGCTAGAATTAAGAGAAGAGTTAGTCAAACATTTAGCAAAAGTTAACATTAAAGCAACCACAGATAATATTCTGATTACTTCAGGCTCATTGCAAGCTTTACAACTATTATCGATTGCAATGATTAAACCAAATGCAAAAGTATATACTGAAACACCAACATATCTAAAATCACTACAGTTGTTTCAATCCGCAAAAATAAACTTAAAAGGTATCGAAATGGATCAAGAAGGTATCAAATATTGGCAAATTAATAAGGATAACAATGACAGTACATTTTTGTACACTATTCCTGATTTTCATAATCCAACAGGTATTACTTGCTCATTAACGCGAAGAGAAGAGTTATTAAAGTTTGCACAAGCTAATCAGCTAGCCATAATCGAAGATAGTGCTTATACTGAACTATATATTGATGAACAACCGCCACCATCATTAAAATCACTAGACAACTCTAATCAAGTACTTTATTTAGGCACAGCCTCAAAATCATTAGCACCAGGTCTACGTGTTGGTTGGATAGTAGGCCCTGAGTCAATTATTAAACGATTAGGTGATGTTAAGATGCAGATTGATTATGGGGCTAGTTCAATGTCACAATGGCTAATGTATGAGTTTTTTCATTCAGGAGAATATGATAATCATTTACAAAATATTAGACAAGAATTAAAAAAGCGAAGGGATGAAATCTTAAGCTTTCTTAATGAAAACTTCAACAAACATGCTAGTTGGACAATTCCCAAAGGTGGCTTTTATATTTATATCCAATTTAATCAAAAAATATCAATAGAAACACTATTTAAAAAAGCATTGCATAAAAAAATATTACTTAATCCTGGTAATATTTATGATTATAAAGACAACAATGCAATTAGAGTTTCTTATGTATATGAAGATATTGAGACTCTAAAAGAAAGTCTGTTAGTAATATTAAAATTAATAAAAAGCGAAGAAAAACAGGGAAAATAAATCCCTGTTTTATTTTAAATAATCTGATAACTTTAGCATCTCTGTAACATCATGTATCTCTAAAATAAGTGCCTCATCTAATGCTGTATCATAGAAATCAATTCCGTTACTGCCAATTGCAAGATTATATTTTCCTGCAGCAATTAAACGTCCTGCATAAGAGCCAAACTCAGATGCTAGATAACGATCTAATGCTGATGGTGAGCCACCTCGCTGAATATAACCTAGAATTGTTGAACGAGTTTCAACATTTGTTCTTTCTTCAATTTGCTGAGCTAGTTCAATAATATCACAAATATTTTCTACCATAACAAATAAAGTATTATTATGATTACTTATTTTTCGTGCTTCAACTATTGAACAAATTTTATCAAGATCAACACTATCTTTATCAATGAAAACTTCCTCAACGCCAGAAGCTATTCCAGAACGTAAAGCAATCTCTCCACAATTACGTCCCATTACCTCAATTATCGAACAACGACTATGAGAACTAGAGTTATCTTTAATTCGGTCAATTGCCTCGACAACTGTATTAGTGGCACTATCATGACCAACCGCTAACTTAGTTGATTGAACATCATTATCAATCGTTGCAGGAATACAAATAACTTTAATACCAAATTTACTAATTCTTTGAGCACCTTTATAACTACCCTCACCACCAATAACAACTAAATATTCAATGTCTTGATTAAGTAAGTTTAAAGCAGCATGTTGACAAACTTCATCTTTCATAAAATCTGCAAAGCGCGCTGTTTTTAAAAAAGTACCACCACGATTAATAATATCAGAAACATCACGGCTTTTTAATTGAAAAATGTTATTATTATATAATCCTAAATAACCATTTTCAACACCATAGACATCCATTCCTAAATTAAGACAAGTTCGTGTTAATGCTCTAATAGCGGCATTCATTCCTGGAGCATCACCACCAGAGGTCAGTACTGCAACCTTTTTCATTCCTAATTTCCTTTTGACTCAATATCTTTATTAATTAACGCCATGAACTCAGCAACTGGTACTGTAACTTGCTCTTCACTTCCATATTTACGATATGTAACTGAATTATTTTTTACTTCTTCATCACCAATTACAAGTGAATATGGTATTTTATTAACTTGAGCATCTCTAATTAAATAACCTAGTTTTTCCTCTCTGCTATCGACACTTGATCTTAAATCAGCAGCAAAGAATTTTTGATTTAATTCATAAGCATAATCTTGATGAACTTCACTTACTGGAATAATCTTAATTTGTTCAGGAGCTAACCAAGTTGGAAATGCTCCTACATAGTGCTCAATTAGGATACCCATAAATCTTTCAATTGATCCTAGACAAGTTCTATGTAACATAATAGGTCTTTGCTTTGAGCCATCTGCTGCGACATAAGTCATATCGAATCTTTCTGGTAAATTCATATCTAATTGAATAGTTCCACACTGCCAAACTCGTCCAATTGAATCTTTTAATTTAAAGTCTAGTTTAGGACCATAGAATGCTCCATCACCTTCATTAATTGTAAAATCATAACCACCTGCATTAGCTGCTTTAGCAAGAGCAGCTTCTGATTGTTCCCAAATTTCATCACTTCCAATAGCATTATCTGGTTTTGTTGATAACTCCATTGCAAAAGTTAATCCAAAAGTTGAATATACTTCTTCAAATAATTTAATAATTCCAATTACTTCTTCTTCAATTTGATCTGGTCTAATATAAAGATGAGCATCATCTTGAGTAAAACATCTAACTCTAAATAAACCATGTAAAGCACCACTTGCTTCATGACGATGGACAATTCCTAATTCACCAACACGCATTGGCAAATCACGATATGAGTGAATATCATTTTTATAAACTAAGATTCCACCTGGACAATTCATTGGTTTGATTGCAAACTCATGTTTATCAATTTCAGATAAATACATATTTTCTTTATAAGTAAACCAGTGTCCTGATACTTCCCAAAGCTCTTTATTAAGCATGATTGGTGTTTGTATCATTTTATAGCCAGCCTTTTTATGAACCTTATGCCAGAATTTTAGTAATTCATCTTTAATAATCATCCCTTTTGGTAAAAAGAATGGAAAGCCTGGACCATATTCACTTAACATAAATAAATCAAGCTCTTTACCTAATTTTCGATGATCCCTCTTTTTCGCTTCTTCTAAAAATTCTAAATGAGCTGCTAATTCCTCTTTACTCTTTTTAGCAACACCATATATTCTTTGTAACATTTTATTATCTGAATCACCACGCCAATAAGCTCCAGCAAGTGATAATAATTTAAAGTTTTTGATTAACTTAGTATTCTCAACATGAGGTCCACGACATAAATCAACAAACTCACCTTGGCGATATAAAGTTATTACTTGATCTTCTAATCCTTCTATTAATTCAACTTTATATTCATCATCAGCAAACATTTTTAAAGCTTCATCTTTACTAACAACTACTCTCTCTATCGGAATTGCTTCAGAAACAATTTTACTCATTTCTTTCTCTATTTTAACTAAATCTTCCTCTAAAATTTGTACTGGAGCATCCATATCATAATAGAAGCCACCTTCAATTGTTGGACCCACACCAAATTTAGTATTTGGATATAATCTTGTCACAGCGTGAGCTAACAAATGCGCAGCAGAATGATTTAAGATATCCTCTGCTTCTTCATCTTCTAATTTAATTAATTTAATTTTTGCATCAGCTTCAATTGGACGCCCTAATTCATAAATCTCATCGTTAACATAACCCGCAATTACATCTTTTCGCAAAGATTTTGAAATATTTTCAGCAATTTCACCAAGCGTAATGCCAGAGTCAAACTCCTCTACACTTCCATCTAAAAACTCAATTTTAATCATCTTAATCATCCTTTCTTTTTTAAATAAAAAAAAGTTCATCCCAAAGGACGAACATTCGCGGTACCACCTTAATTTACTCGACAATAATAATTATCAAGCCTCTAACTTTTTAACGCAAAGTAACGGCACACTTTTTCAAGGGCAGTTCATAGGGAGTAATTATAACACTATCCTATTTGGCTTCCACCAGTCCAAACTCGCTATAAGTATTCATCTTATAATCATATCCTAATCACAACATTTGTGTATAGACCACATTATAGCACTAGTTAAATATATGTGCAAGTGTTTTGAATAATTTTTATTTTATTAATACTCAACAGCATGAATTTTTAAAAAATTAGTAATCGGAGTTCCATCAGGATGTCCACCAGTAACAATAACAAAATCTCCTTTATTTAAACCAATATTCTTAGCCTCCATATTAACTATTTCATACTTTGATTCAATGCTTTGATAAACTCCTTTTTTAATTCCGATAACACCCCAATATAATGCTAACGAATACAAAGCACTATCATATTGTGATAAAGCATAAATCGGACAAGTTGGACGATATTTGGAAATTTGATGAGCCGTCGCCCCACTTTCTGTAAAACAAAAAATTGCCTTTGCATCTATTTTAGCTGCTAATTCAACTGCACTAATCCCAATACCATCGTAAGGATTATTACTAACGCCATCAATAAATTTCTTTAGAATTTTATTGTGATCAATTGTTTCTTCTGAACGAGAAACAATTTTACTCATAAACGTTAAAGCTTGAATCGGATATTCACCCTTAGCTGTTTCTCCTGAGAGCATTACTGCATCAACACCATCTATCACAGCACGAGCCACATCACCAACTTCTGCTCTAGTTGGACGTGGATGTTTTTCCATTGAATCTAGCATATGTGTTGCCACAATAACAGGTTTGCCGATATTATTGCATTTTTCACAAATTTTCATTTGAACTAAAGGAACATCTTCCATTGGTATCTCAGTGCCTAAATCGCCACGTGCTATCATAATACCATCAGCCTCTGCTAAAATACTATCAAGATTGTCAATGCCTTCTTGATTTTCAATTTTAGCAATAATTTGCATATCATTACGATTATTTTGAAGACATAGTTTTCTTATTTGAGCAATGTCCTCTTTCCTT
This sequence comes from Erysipelotrichaceae bacterium OttesenSCG-928-M19, assembly GCA_030265585.1. Taxonomy (GTDB): domain Bacteria; phylum Bacillota_I; class Bacilli_A; order JAJDGJ01; family JAJDGJ01; genus JAJDGJ01. Next base: position 8,352 of record JAJDGJ010000003.1, read on the forward strand.
CTTGTAAAACTAGCTGCAATATAACTAGCTCCATTTTGACAAGCAAATTTAATGTCATTAATATCTTTCTGTGATAAAAAATCCATTCTCAATATAGCATTTGGGACATTAATTCCCTTATTTTCTAATAAGTAACCACTATTCATTATTTTAGTTTGTATTCTATCATCATAAACATTAATAACTTCAAGCTCAATTAAACCATCATCAATTAAAATCTTACTTCCTTTAGTTACACATTCATTTAAACGTGAATAGGACATCGAAATTGCCTTTGCATCACCAATAATTTCGTGCATATAAATATCTAAATAATTATCCTTCTCTAAATAAACTCGAGTATCCCTAAGCTTATTAACTCTAATTTCTGGTCCCTTAGTATCACAAAGCCAAGCTGTATAAGTAGCTAATTCCTTATTTAATTCATTTAAATATGCAATGTTTTTTAAGACTTCAGCATGTTGAGCATGAGAAAAATTTATACGTAAAACATTTAAACCATTCAAAATAGCTTCTCTTAAGATTTCTTTTGATTCGATAGCAGGCCCCATAGTTGCAACTATCTTTGTTTTTTTAACCATTTAAATCACACCTGTTTTTATTATTTTTTATCGCTCTGCTATAAAAATAGAAATACAAACCATTGCAAAAAGTATTAAAGCAATCGTAGATATTTTTATTCTTCTATCATCTGTACAATCTTCAGGATTATCACTATCTATATAAATATCATATTTATTACCTTCTTTATAATACTTATTTATTTTTCTTTTACTATAAGTTGTATTAACAAGACTAGTATATTTTTCACCTTTATACTCATACTCAAACTTTGGTGTATATAAACTAGTACCACGAATTGACTGATAATAATATCCTACATATTCAGCAATAATCTTTTGCGTACACTTCATTGCTAAATAAATATCACGTAGTCCTATTCCTAAACAGAGAAGACCTACTGCTAAAAAAGTACCTGCATTGATTAGTAAAGATTCTCCAGTTAGATAACCTAAAATAGTGATTATTCCAAAGATAAAAAAGAAGATAATCAACATTAATAATAATTTTCTTTTATAAACTATTGGTTTCTTGTAATCGTAAGATTGTTTATGATAAGTATAAATAGCTATTATGCCACAAACAAGCCAAGCCATTCCAATGACTAGTACACCATTCAAGCAAATTCCTCCATATTTTTTGTTTTTAATATTATAACATATTTATAGCTTGATGTTTCTTAATCTTAAAGCATTTAATAAAACAGATATTGAACTAAAACTCATTGCCGCTGCAGCAATAGTTGGATTTAATAGAGGTCCACCAAAAATATGTAACAGTCCCATGGCAATTGGTATTCCTAAAACGTTATAACAAAAAGCCCAAAATAAGTTTTGTTTGATATTATTAATCGTTAATTTAGATAAACGTAGAGCTTTAGCAACATCCCTAAGATCATTTTTTATTAATACAATATCACCTGATTCAATAGCAATATCAGAACCAGAACCAATAGCGAGTCCAACATTGGCTTGTACTAATGCAGGTGCATCATTAATACCATCACCCACCATAGCGACTATCTTATTTGATTCTTGTAATTTAATAACTTGATTTATTTTATCATTTGGCAATACTTCAGCAACAACCTGATCAATTTTTAATTGTTGTGCTATTGCCTGAGCTGTAATTTTATTATCTCCCGTCAACATTACAATATCAATACCTAATTGCTTAAGTTTCTCTATAGCTTCAATACTATTATCTTTTATTTTATCGGCAACCGCTACTAAGCCTACAACCTTCTTATTTAAAATAATATGCATTACTGTTTTTCCTTGATTTGAAAGCTTAATAAACTCAGCATCATATTCACTATTTAATGAATAGTCATTTAATAGTTCTTTATTTCCTATCATAACTTCTTGATTATTTACTACTGCTTTAATGCCTTTTCCTACAAGATTTTCAAAATTCTCACTATCAAATAAAGATAATTCTCTTTGTTTTGCTTCATTAACAATTGCTTGTGCTAAAGGATGCTCACTATTATTTTCAACACTAGCAATTAACTGTAAAATATAATTTTCATCATCGACAATTAAATCTGTTAAAACTGGTTTGCCAATTGTCAGTGTTCCTGTTTTATCAAAAATAATTGTATCTATTTTATGAGCTGTTTCTAGAGCTTCTCCTGATTTAATTAAGATACCTTCACTTGCTCCTTTTCCAGTACCTACCATAATTGCTGTTGGTGTTGCCAAACCAAGTGCACAGGGACAAGCAATAATTAAGACTGAAGTCATGATAGTAACAATAAACTTTAAGTCTTCTGTAGAAAATAACGCCCATCCTAAGCCAGCAATAATTGCTAATATGATAACGATAGGAACAAAATAACCACTTATAATATCCGCAAGCTTAGCGATTGGTGCCTTAGTGGCCTGTGCATTTTCAACAAGCTTAACAATTTGAGCTAAAGTAGTATCTTGCCTAACTCTAGTAGCACGATACTTAAAATAACCATTTTTATTAATACTTGCACCAATTACTTCATCACCTATTCCTTTAGTTACTGGCATACTTTCACCACTAATCATCGCCTCATCAACACTGCTTTCACCTTCAGTAATAAGACCATCAACTGGAATTTTAAAACCTGGTTTGACAATGATAATATCACCGATATTGACATCATCAATATCTTTTTCAATTTCTTGATTACCTTCAAAGACTAAGGCTTTCTTAGGTGCTAAATCAATTAGTTTTTTTATAGCTTCACTTGTTTTACCTTTAGCTTTAGCTTCAAAGTATTTACCTAATAAAATTAGCGTTATGATTGTTGCAGCAGATTCATAATATAATTGCATAGCTGCACTACTATCCCCTAACGCAATTGTAATTGTTAAATAAAAACTATATAAAAAAGCGACACTAGTTCCTAAAGCAACTAAGCTATCCATATTTGGGTAACCTTTAAAAAGGCTTTTAAACCCATTTATATAAAATTGACGGCCAGTAATCATCACAATTATTGTTAATAATAATTGAAATAAGGCAAAATTAAGAGGATTAGACATAGGATCAATAATTTGAGGTAGTGATAAATTAAAAAACATGTGTCCCATCGAAACAATTAAAAGAGGAATTGTGACTATTAAAGCAACAATTAATTTCCTTTTTAAACTAACTGCTTGTTCTTGTTGATAGTCTCTTTTCTCTTGTTTAATTTCAACAAGTTTATAACCTGCTTCACTAATTGCCTTTTTTAAACTTGAAACATTAACTAGATTATTATCATACTCTATCTTTACTTTATTACTTGCTAGATTAACTTGTGCTAACTTTACACCAGTTAATCCATTTAAGACGCGCTCAACATTACTAGCACAACTAGCACAATGCATTCCTTCAACTAGAAACACTTGTTCAATAAAATTATCAATAACACCATAACCTAAACCTTCAATTGCTTTAACAATATCTTGGCGCTTTATTTTTTCACTATCATACACGACAACTAAGTTATTTAAAATTAAATTAACATTTGCTTCAAGCACACCATTTAAACTATTTACTTTTTTTTCTATTGCTGATGCACAACTTGCACAACTCATTCCTTCTACTGTTATTTCCACTTGCATAATCTTATCCTCCTTAAATCAATTTACATTCACAAACACCTTTACAACCACATTTTTCAACAGCAAGCATTCTGTTAGTATCTTCAATAAAATTTTCATTTTCTTTTAACTTTCTTAAATATGTAAATATATCTGCATATTCATTGAGACATTGTTCATTAATACGATAATATCTATTATTTTTATTTTGACGTAATTCAACAATTCCAGCTTCCTTTAAAACCTTTAGATTTCGCGAAGTGTTGGCCTGTTTTAATCCTAGACCAATTAAAATATGAGTCATACACAGCTCACGATCAAGTAATAATACAACCATTCTTAAGCGATTGTAATCAGCTAAAACTTTAAAAATTGTACTCTCATTCATTAGTATCACCATAACTATATTACCATATAGTAATATAGTTGTACAATAGAATACTCTTTATCTTTTAGGACTTTATTTATATAAATCAAATAGTAATTACAACATTTTGAAAGGAGTAATTATGAAAACAAGAAAAATTTTAATTTTATTATTACTAATTCTTTTATTAAGCACAGGCAATATTAATGCATTAAATAAATACGATAAAAAGATCTATCCTAAAATTAATTTTAAAAAATATAAGAACAGTTCATTTAAAAAATATCCTAAAAAGAAAGGAACAATCTTAGTAACACCTGATAAATACAAAAGGATTCTTCCTATTGGTCATGCGGCAATTGTAATTGATAAGAATTATGTTTATGAAGCAACTTCAAAAGGTATAATTAGAGGCATGAACAATTGGCATTATACTAAGAAAAGAGTCTTTGGTTTAAGAGTTAAAAAACTTAGTGATAAAGCACATAATAAAACAGTTGATAGTTTAAGAAAGCATCTTGGAAAAAAATACAATTTTAATTTTCTAAACACTAAAAGAAGAGATCGTTTTTATTGTTCACATCTTATTTTTTCAGCGTTTTATGATCGTTATAAAATAAATCTTGATACTAAATTATTTGGCTTAGCTGGTAAAAAGAATGGTGCTATTCACCCTCTTGAATTAGTTTTATCGAAAAACACTAAAATTGTTTATCACTATGCTAAAAAGTAAAATAGCTATTATCTCATTATTAGTATTACTCTTTGGTTGTTCAAACCTACAAGAAAGCAGTAACCAAATAGTCTATAACAATAATATAGTTTTAACTAATTTTGATCAACAAAAAACTACTGTCTTCTCTTTTAATGACAGTAATACCAAAAGCAATAGTATTGAATTTCCAAAAACAAATGTTATGCAAATTGATGATAATAAGATTAATAGTAACGAGTTTTGTGCTATATCAAATACTCTTAAAGATAATAAACTAATATGTTTAAATCTAAAAACAACTGAGCAGATTATAGTTTCACAAAAAGATGAACATCCAACTCTTTTTGAACAAGACAAAGAAACCATCTATTATAGTAGTAACTTTGTTGATAACAATTATCTTGTTGGTTATCAAAAAAGCACAAAAATAAGCAAGCAACAAAAAATGGATTATTTCTTTAATCGTTTTATAATAGCTAATGATTATATATACGCCTTTGTTAGTGATAAAAAACATCAAGAATATCTTTTGAAAATTAATAAAGACGATTTAAAAATTAAAGAAAAGATTAAGTTAAAAAACAAAATTAATCTTGCTACTAAACCATTGTTGATAACTAATCAAATAGCTTATGTTTCTTATGATAATAATAACCATTATTTTAATGAAATTAATCTTCTGTCTAAACAAATTAACAAGAAAAAATTAACAGCTCAAACATATGGCAAATTATTATATAGTAACAATCATTATTATTTACTTAAATCAGATAACTATCTTGAAAAAAATTATTCAAAGCAGTTTGAAATCATCAATCGCACTACCTTAAATATTCAGAATAAAACATTTGATTATGAAATAATTGATTTTCATATCAAAGATAAAATACTATATTTTTTAACTGAAGACAAACTGTATTTATATGATATAAACAAGCTTACAGAGCATCAAATTATTACATATCAAAATAAAAATAATGATACGATCAGTGGTTTACTGATCAAATAAAAAAGGTGAATATATTAATATTCGCCTTTTCTTTTAAAATAATTGTAATTTTTTTAAGGTTTTATAGACACCCTCATCATTAATATGTTCACATACATAATCAGCTGCTTCTTTAACATCTAAACTTGCATTACCCATGGCAACACCAAAGCCAACATATTTCAACATATCTAAATCATTTTGTCCATCACCAAAAGCAATAGCATTTTCTGGATCAAGTTTTAAATGAGCTAATACTTTTTTTATACCATTAGCTTTAACTCCATTATTGGGAACAAAATCAAAAACATCGACACTCCAATAAGTCATAACTGAGTGTTTTAAAATTGGTGCAAAGTATTTCATATTGGCAGTTGTTTCATAACAAACTAAATGATCTACTGATTTATTAAATGTTTCATCAATATCCTTTTCAATAGGACAGCTAAAGCCAACAGATTCACAAGATTTTCTTGCAACTTCATTCATTTTAGTAATAATATTAAATCCATATCCAACTAAGCATAGTGCTAAATCTAATTCCTTAGCTTTTGCAATAATAGCACTAACATCCTCAGGATGAAGGTAATTTTTATAGACTAATTTATCTTTATGATAGATTGCTTGACCATTGCTTGTCACTAAATAGTCAAAATCAATTTCTTTAATAAATTCATTAAGTTGTTCTAGCATTTCAATTGGTCGCCCAGTAGCAACACAAGTTATTATCCCCTGCTTTTTTAACTGTTTTAAAGCAAAGATTGTCTTATCAGAAATCTTATTATTATAATGACTATATAAAGTACCATCTACATCAAAAAAAGCAATCTTTATTTTATTTTTCATTTCCATCACCATTTTTATTATATTATAAATTCAAAGAATAGTAAAATGATAACCTAAATTGTAGAATGAATAATGTTTGTTTATTTCTTTCATTGATAGATTTTATATGATATAATGGTTATGCTATAAACAAAAACTATAGAAAGGAGTAACTATGAAAAAAAATAAAAATGAAACAGCTATTTATTGTCTTGGTGGCTTAGGCGAAGTTGGAAAAAACTCCTATTGCGTTGAGCACGAAGATACAATCATTTTGATTGATGCTGGTGTTAAATTCGCTGGTGATAATGCATTACCAGGAATCGATTATGTGATTCCTGATTATACATATCTCAAAGAAAATAATGATAAACTTAAAGCACTAATAATTACACACGGCCATGAGGATCACATTGGAGGTATTGTTTTTTTAGCGCAAACATTAAATTTATCAGTTGTTTATGCCTCTGGATTAGCATGCAGTCTCATAAGAAAAAAATTAGACGAGAAAGGCATTAGAAATATTAAATTAATTGAGTTTGATAGTGAAAGTGAATTAAAATTTGATAAATTAAAAGTCAGTTTCTTTCGTCAAACACATTCAATACCTGATTCATATGGGATGTTGATTAAAACACCTAATGGTAATATTGTCACAACAGGAGATTATAAATTTGATTTAACACCTGTTGGTGATATGGCGCAAATTCAAAAAATGGCTTTAATTGGAAAACAAGGTGTTGATTTATTAATGTCTGATAGCACCAATTCTGAAGTTCCTGGTTTTACAATGTCAGAAGCTGAAGTTAGTGATTCAATTAACGATATTTTCAGAAATACACCATATCGTTTAATAATTGCCACTTTTGCTTCTAATATTTCTCGTGTTCAACAAATTATTGAAGCAGCACAAAGATTTCATCGTAAAATTATTGTCTTTGGACGAAGTATGGAAAATACAATTGAAGTAGCACGTAATACTGGTATTATTAAAGCACGTGATGATTTGTTTGTTAAGCCTGCAGCTGGTTTAAAATTACCAGCTAATCAAATTCTTATTTTGTGTACAGGTTCACAAGGTGAACCACTAGCTGCCCTTAGTAGAATAGCTAATGGTTCTCATAAACATATTAAAATCATTCCTAATGATACTGTTGTTTTCTCTAGTTCACCTATTCCAGGTAATGCTTTAAGTGTTAATCATACGATTAATCAATTATCAAAAGCAGGAGCCAATGTTATTACAAATTCAATCTTAAATAGTATTCATACCTCGGGACATGCTTCTCAAGGGGAACAGAAACTAATGTTACAATTAATGACACCAAAGTATTTCTTTCCTATCCATGGTGAATATCGTATGTTAAAAGCTCATGCTAGAACAGCTACAGAGATCGGTATTCCTAAAGAAAACACTTTTATCTTATCTAATGGCGATGTCTTAGTGCTAAATAAAGGTAAAATTAGACTAGGTGGTCGTGTTCATAGTGATGATATTTATGTTGATGGTAACGATATTAGTGGCTTATCAACTAAAGTTATTCGTGATCGTGTCCACTTAGCTAATAATGGTTTGGTTGCAATTATGGTTGCAATTGATTCAAAAACTAATAAACTACTAGCAAAACCGCAAATTATTTCACGAGGCTTTGTTTACATGAAAGAAAATGTTGAATTGATTAAAGAAACACAAAAGATTGCTAATGACACTATGATTGCTGTCTTAAAGAAAAAACCAACTTTCAAAGATATTAAAGAGGCTTTAAAAACTCAAGTTGGTCCCTATCTTTATCAAGAAACACATCGTAATCCAATTATTGTTCCTTTGATTATCAACAAAAAATAATTATAGCAAATATAAAAGATTCCATCTTAAACTCACTAGTTGTTTTCAACTTTATAAAGTAGTTTAAAAAGGAATCTTTTTTTATTTAAATATTTTCGTTACATATGGTGATGCCATACTTGTTAACATGGCTGAATAGCAACATCTAAAAGAAATACAATCACCTAAGTTATATGTAGTGGAACTCTTAGTAACATCTAGAATCATATGATCAGAGCTACCACCAAGTATCTTAATTTGATCATCTAAAGGCTCAAGTGCCTCAATAATTACATCCTGGCGACCGATTGCTAAAATAGCACGATCAATAGCACCATAATCAATATACTCATTTTCATTGCCGAAGGCATCCTTACCTTTTTGACCAATTGGTAGTGATGGCTTATTTTTTAATTCAACTATCTCTGCAGATAAGATAAACGCATCATCTTCAAAACCATTAATTTTTATATCATTAGTGCTATCTTCACCTAAGAGGATTGCTTCACCTATACGCAAAAAATTTATTTCAGGATTTAATTGATTATTAAAGAATAACCTTGTTGTACAAGTTGAACCCCCACTAATCATTTCAATTTCATAATAACATTCATCTTTTATTTTATGCTTTAAATCAACCAAAATTTGGGTGTTCTCAACACTAGGCATAATACTTCTATAACAACCAACATTAGTACCAATACCGCTTAATTTAATATTATCTAACTTTAATATCTCTTTGATTGTTGGCAAAACATCAGCTACTAATACACCTTCACGTAAATCACCGACATCAACCATCAAAATAATATTATGAATCTTATTTTTTTCTTGTGCCCTTTTATCTAACTCCTTGATAATATCAAGTTCTGATTGTAGACTGTAATCACAATATTCTACTACATCATCTAATTCACTTAGTCTTGGAATTCTAATTAAAGTATAGTTTATATTTGGTAAATTTAGTTTCACTTTTTTTATATTATCAATTCTACTATCACCAAAATATTTAATACCTGCTTTTTGAACTGCTTTGATAATATCTAGATTAGCAAGGACACCTTTAGTAATAAAAGTAATATTGATTTGTTTATCACTTAACATCTCTTGTAATTTTATTGCATTATTAATAATTTTGCTCAAGTCTATTTCTAAATATGGACTCTTCATAGTTGCCTTCCTTTCTATCTGAAATATGAACAGATAACATTATTGAAATTTAATGCTTTTAAATCCTCTTCTTTAATGAACCAACAAATGTTAGTTTCATCTTCATTATCAAAATAATCAGCTGCTAAGCTTAATTGCAATAATAAAATATAATCATGATATTTATAATCACTTAAACGAATATCTTCATCAAAGTTATCCGGATAACCAAGTAATTTACTAGAATGCATCACTTCTAACACTTTTTCATCGTCTAAAATAAAATCAAGATCCTCTAAATAATTACTATCTTTAATCATACTATCATAATCATCTAGTTCATCACGATATTCATAAAGAGCTGAAGCCATCTTCCCTTTAAAGCTATCCCATTCTATTGTTGTTGAGTTTATATGATCAAATGCTTTTTCAAAAGTAATTTTTATTTCTTCTTCAATCATCGTTTCATTATCATCATCTTCATCTACTTCTGGATTATCATCTTCATCATATTCATCTTCAATATCATAATCTAATAAATCATCATCAGTTATAATATTTTCAATATATCTTATTTCAAAGGGTTTATCTTCCTTTTCAAATGAGTATTCATGATTAATAAAAAATTGTAGTAAGCCTTTTTTTGGAAATAATTCATTATCAGGTAGGTCATTACAATTTATTTGGATTAAAAACTCAAATGTTTCACTTGAATCAAAGGAGACAGGATATTCATCATCCTCTAAAAGATAGGCTTTGCCACCTACCTTACTATCCCAAGCTTTACAAATATCATTAGATTCCTTGATAATAATTGTTTCCTTAATTTGTGCTACTTTATTATAGATATTACTTATTGTCTGTTCCATCGACAATTCACCTCGATTTAATTATACCTTAACAACTTGTATAGTCAAGCTATTTTACTAGTGCTTAACATAAAAAAAGCGCTACTTAGTAGCACTTTAATTATTCACTTGGAACAGTGATTTCTCCATTAATAATTTTGTCTTTATATTCGTTTACAACTTTCATAATATCTTCATTTAAGTTTGGGTTTTCATCAGGAAGTCCAACTCCACCATCTTTTAAATCATATTTTAAAGTTTGGTTTCCTTTGAAAGTACCATCTAAGATTGATTTAGCAACATCATAAGCTGCTACATCAGCACGTTTTACCATTGAAGTTAAGATAACAGATTTATCACCATCATAAATTCCATCTTCGTATTGATCACGATCAACTCCAATTACCCAAACATCTTTACCTTGGTCACCAACTAGTTCTTTTGCTGAATTAATAACACCATTTCCAGCACCACCAGCAGCAACAAAGACAACGTATGCTCCATCACTATACATTTGGTTAGCAATTGTCTTAGCTTTTGTAGCATCATCAAAGCTTCCAACATACTTTACATCAATCTTCATGTTTTTATCAACTGCTTTAACACCTTCTACATAACCAACTTCAAATCCAGTAATTACTGGACTTTTCATTCCACCAACAAACCCAACTTTATCTTTTCCTTCTGCTTTAGCTTTTTCTGCAGCTGCAACACCAGCTAAAAATGAACCTTCATTAGCAGCAAAATCAGCTGATACGACATTTTCCCCTTTAAGCTCTGTATCAATAATTAAAAACTTTTGATCTGGAAAGTTCTTTTGAACTTCATCCATTGGTTCTGCAAAAGTGAATCCTGCAGCTAAAACTAATTGATTATCTTTTCCTGATAACGTAGTTAAGTTTGATACATATTCTGCCGCTGCACCTGATTGTAAAGGCTCTGCTAAACAAGCACCTTGATCTTTAAACTCAGCTTCAAACTTTTTCAAACCTTCATAAGCGCCTTGATTGAACGACTTGTCATTTACCCCAGTTTTATCTGTGACAATAGCAATCTTTGCTGTACAATCAACAGCTTCACTTGTTCCCCCACAAGCACTAACTCCTAAAACAAGAGCTAAAGCTGCAGCAACTCCTAATAATTTTTTCATTAATAATGTCCTCCTATTGTTTATAAAAATAATATACCTTATTATTTATGCAATTGCAATGGTTTTATTGTGCTGCTGATGAATAAAAAATCTTGCCTTTAGCACTTGGATCAATATAACCTTTAATATTATTAATAACAACTGGCACTTCACCTAAACCAACAGTAATTAACTTTGGTTTACCATCGTAATAAATTGCATTACCACAGGCATAAATACCCTCAACATTTGTTTCTAAAACTCGGTTTGTTTTATAACCAAACTCATATTTTTCTAAATTTAAAGCTCCAAAATCTGATATTTTAGTAATATTACCATAAGTTACTAAAACATAGTCTTGTTGCAGTGTTACAATTTCATTAGTCTCTTTATGAATTAAGTCAATTGAATCTAAATGATTTTGTGTCCCATTTAATTTATTAACTAAAAAAGACATATACTGATTTACACTAGAATCATTAAGTTTTTCAATACTATCTTCTTTGGCACGATATTCATCACGACGATGAACTATATTTACCTGTTTAGCACTATCTTTAAACATTAATGCCCAATCTAATGCACTATCACCACCACCAAGGATTGTTAAAGTTTTATTTTCAAAAAGATTAACATCTTGAACTGAATAAAGAATATTATCAAACTCATCTTCATTATCTAAACCAATTTTACGAGGTGAAAAAACACCATTTCCAACTGTAAATAAAATAGTTCTTGATTGATATGTTTTATTCTTATTACTTTTTAAAACAAAGTGATCGTCTTTTTTAACAATTTCAACAATTTCCTCATTTAGATAGACATCAACTAAATCATGATCATTTTCTTTGATTTGTTCATCTAAACGCGCAATAAAGTCTTTTGCTTTTATTTTAGTATATCCTGGTAAATCATAAATATATTTATCAGCATACAATGCAGTAAGTTGACCACCCATCATTGGCATCGACTCAATTAAATTAACTGACATTTGTCTAATGGCAGCATAAACCGTTGCATACATTCCAATTGGACCTGCTCCTATAATTGTTAAATCTTTCATTTTATAACCTCCAATTCTTTAAAAAAAGATTGGGATTAACCCAACCTAATTTATCTTCTTAGACCTAAACGTGAGATTAATTCGCGATATCTTGCTACATCATTATCTCTTAAATAAGCTAATAAGTTTCTTCTTTTCCCAACTAATTTCAATAAACCACGATTTGAATGATAATCATGTTTATGTGTTTTAAAATGCACATTTAAATTATTGATTCTTTCTGTTAAGATAGCTACTTGTACTTCTGTACTTCCAGTATCTTTTTCATCTTTTCCAAATTCTTTAATTAATTCTTGTTTTCTTGCTTGTGTAATCATTTTACTCTCCTTAATTATATTCTTATCCTAAAACCTAGAAAATATTTGGAGTTAATATTATCCAAGAATTAGGTACTTAGATAGAATAACATATTATTTTAAAAATTGCAAGTTAAAAGCCTGTTGTTAACTCCTCTAAAGTTGTTTTTTTACCAGCTAAAATAATTTTATCATTTAAGAGCAATCTTACATTACCTTTAGGAGTAATAACTTTCCCCTTTCGATTTATCATCACAATTAAAATATCATCTGGTATTTCTAAATTCATAATCAGTTGGTTAAGGGCACTACTTTCTTCATCTATTTCAATTTCAAGCAAATCGGCACTAATTGTACCTGACTCATCATAAAAAGTTGTTAATGATAATTCTTCATCTTCAACTAAATTTAATTTTTTAGCAATTGGAATAAATAGTGATCCTTGAAATATAACTGATAATAAAGCAACAATGAAAATAATATTAAAAATCCAATTTGCCATAGCAACATTATAGCTTAAGGCAAAGGTTGCAAAAACGATTGATGCAGCACCACGAAATCCAGCCCATGAAATTAGTAATTTTTCTTTAAAGGAGTATTTAAAAAAGGATAGTATAGAAAAGACTGCAATCGGTCGGGCCACAAAAATAATAAAGACTGAGATGATGATACCATCAAGAGCAACATTTGGTAATTGCGATGGAAATACTAATAAGCCTAAGGTAAAGAATAAAATAATTTGCATTAACCAAGTTAAACCATCAAAATATTTAATCATACTAAAACGATGTACTATTTTACTATTACCTAAGATTATTCCTGTAAAGTATACCGCTAAAAAACCATTTCCAGATAAATACTCTGTAAAAGCATAAGAAAAAATAGCAATTGCAATTAATAAAATTGAATATAAACCATCAATTTCTAAATTAATTTTATTTATGATTTTAACACCTATTTTACCAATTAATAAACCTAAAACAACTCCTAATGTAATTTGAATGACAATCATACTGATTACATTGACTTCTTGCCCTAAAGTAAGTGAAATGAAAATCAATGTAAGCATATATGACATAGGATCATTTGAGCCACTTTCCATTTCCAAAAGATAACCTAAATTATTTTTTAAATTCAACTTTTGCGTATTTAAAATTGAAAAGACGGAAGCAGCATCAGTTGATGAAACAACAGCACCTAAAAGCATTCCTTCAACTAAAGATACTTTAAAAAACCAATGGACAAAAAAACCAATTGCAAAAGCTGTAATAGCAACACCAAGAGTCGCTAGCAAGCTAGCTGGTTTTACACTTGTTTTAGCTTTTTTCCAATCAAGGCCAAAGCCACCATAAAACATAATGAAGATTAAAGCAAAACTACTAATATTTTTAGCTAGATTTGCATCATCAAAATAAATATTACCTGGTCCATCATAACCAAGAAACATCCCAATTAAAATAAAAATAAGTAATGTTGGTACTCCTAGCTTAAACATTATCTTACTTGTAAAACAACTTATTATTAAAATAATTGAGATTCCTAGTAAAAGCATAATAAACATTTACCTAACCTTCTTTCACAATTAGCTTACCATATTTTAACTAATTATTTAACAATGCACAAAAATTATAGCTATCATTTTTTAAAAGATAGTTGTCGAATTTTGAAAATTTGTTATAATAAGTTACGGTGATAAAAATTATGAGAATTAAAAATATTGATATTCTAAAGACTATTGCTATTGCAATGGTAATCCTAATTCATTTTAGATATGATGTCATTGCTATGAACCCTGATACTTCAGATTTACATAAAGCTATTTACTTTATTTTACGTAATTTTTATAGTTGTGGGGTCATTTTATTTATAGTTATTTCTGGCTATTTAATAATAGATAAAAAATATTCATATGAAAATATATTTAAAAAAATATTTATTCTTTATCTTTTAACAATATTTTATAAATTGGTAGCTATCTTAATTATGGAAGGCGGCCATTTTACACCATCGATGATTGGGAATATTCTCTTTAATGGGGCTTTCAATGGAAGCTCTTTACAAGGAGATTATCGTACTAATCACCTTTGGTATATTTATGTTTATATGGGTATTTTGTTTTTTCAACCAATTATGTCAAGCATATATCAAGATAAAAAAAAGTATACAATTTTCGCTACTTTTGTAATATTAGTGACATTTATAATTATATTTACTTTTAATTTTCTGCAATTTGAAAATATTACTGGAACAGCATTCACTGCTTCACTTCCCTTATCAACAAAATATGCTCATATGTATGCTTTATATTTACTTGGTGGACTAATCAAAATGAATGAAGAAAAAATAGTTAATTATTTTAATAATTTAAAATATCGTGTAACTAAAGTAGTAACAATTTTATTGTTTACTTTAGGTACTGGCTCAATCTTGACTTATATTTTAAAATTTATGAATAAGGAAACTTTTAGTACTCCGGCCTATCATTACGAAACATTTTATGGTTTGGTAATGGGTGTATCTTTGTTTTGTTTATTTAGATATTGTTTGCCAGAGATACAAAACAAATATATTCAATTTATTTCTAAAAACTCTTTAGGAATTTATTTCATTCACTGGCCAATTGAATATATAATCAAAAAATATTCTATTGAAATACCTTTCTTTCAAAATGTAATTACAGACTCTCTACTAAGTATTGCAATCCTCTTTATATGTGCGATTGTTATCTATTTATTTCAAAAAAACAAATACTTGGCAAAGCTAGTTACAATTTAAAAAGAAAAAGGAAGCTTTCGATAAAGTGCTTATCACTTTAGAAAATTCCTTTTTTTATTTATATATATATTAATTACACAATTAGTCTTCTAATTCAACATTGTGATAAACTTCTTGAACATCATCTAACTCCTCAAGTGCATCAATAAGTTTCTCGAATTTCTCAAAATCATCGGTTGCTAAATTAATTTGGTCATTAGCAAGCATTGATATTTCAGCTACTTCAAACTCTTCAATACCATTAGCTTTTAATGCATTTGAAATTGCTGAAAAATCTTCAACAGCACCATAAATAAGTGTTTGATTATCACTTTGTTCAATATCGTGAACATCAATATCATTTTCAATAAATAACTCTAGCATTGCTTCATCATCATGTTTAGCAATGCCAATAACACTAGATGGTGTAAACATAAAAGCAACTGAACCATTAACTCCTAAATTACCACCTGCTTTATTGAAAGCAGCCCTTACATCTGCTACTGTACGATTAACATTATCCGTTAAAGTATCAACTATAATAGCACTTCCTGCAGGACCATAACCTTCATATCTAATATGCTCATATGATTCATCGACACCAGACTTAGCTTTATTAATTGCACGATCGATTATTTCTTTTGTTACATTATATGTTTTTGCTTTATCAAGAACCGCTTTTAATTGACGATTGCTCTCTGGATCTGGATCAGATTTTGCAGCCATATAAATCTCTTTACCAAATTTAGCATATATTTTGGACCTATTTGCATCCTTACTTGCTTTAGCATATTTAATATTATTCCACTTTCTACCCATATTCTCACCTTTTCCACAACTTTATTTGGTTTTTGCTATATTATATTATATAATAAATACAAATAAAATAAAAGAGGTGTTTAAAATGATTAAGAAAACGATATTAATTGTTGAAGATGAAGAGAAGTTAAGAAATTTAATTATTTCTTATTTATCAGATAAATACAATATTTTTGAAGCTCAAGATGGACAGGAAGCCTATCAAATATTTACAGAGGAACACATTGATTTAGTTATTAGTGATATCATGATGCCAAATATGGATGGTTGGGAATTATTGAAGCAAATTAGAGCAATTTCAACAGTACCATATATTTTACTAACGGCTTTAGATGATGAAGTTTCACAATTGAAAGGTTATGATTTAACGGTTGATGATTATATTACTAAACCATTTTCACTAAATATTTTAACAAAGAAAGTAGATGCTATCTTTAGACGTGATTCAGTTGCCTTTGAAAAACAAGGTGTCATTGAAGCAGGTATTTTAAAAGTGGATACAATTGGCAAAGCAGTTTATGTTAACAACGATGAAACTCATTTAATGCCAAAAGAATATGATTTATTATTATTCTTTTTAGAAAATCAAAATGAAGCATTAAATCGTGATTATATCCTAAATACTATTTGGGGTATGGACTATGATGGTGATGAAAGAGTTGTCGATACTCATATCAAAAAACTACGTAAAAAAATTGGTGATGCATCATCATACATAAAAACTGTTTTTGGAACAGGTTATAAATTCCAAATTGATGAGTAATGAAAATTCATACTAGATTTTTCATTACCTTCTTTTGTTTTGCTTTGTTTTTTTCTATTTCATCTTATCTTGCTCAAGATTCTATCTTTAAGCATAACCAAAGTGCAGAGGAAGCAAAAATTGCACAACAAGTTGTAACAATTAAAGATAGTTTAGAAAATAATCCTGATTTTTTATACACCTATTTAACTAGTAATGATATTGGTCTAGATGTTGTTAGTTATAATGAGGAAACAAAAAAAGTAGATAAAATTCCTTATAATAACAAGATTAGTGAAATATCAAAATATGTTCTAAATGATTATCGTACTGAAGAAGATATTAAAGCAGTCTGTCGCCAAATTAATAGCTTACCCGAAAAGATTAAAAAAGAGAATCCACGAAATTATGAAGGGGATTATATTATTCAAAGTTTCTGTGAACAAGATAAAATATATATTGTTACCTCTCATTTTGTTCAATATAATGCGGCTATTAAATTACTACAACAATCATATTTACTTATTTTAGCAGCTACTATTATTATTTCAGCAATTCTTTCATATATTCTAGCTCGCTATATTTCAACTCCGATTACCAGAATTAGTTATGTAACAAAAAAATTAAGTAATCTTGATTTTTCTAATAAAGTTGAAGTAACTGGAAATGATGAAATTGGTGAACTAGCTACTAATATTAATATTCTTTCTGATAAATTACAACATTCAATCGAAAAACTTAAAGAAAGTATTATTATTGAAAAAGAGTCACGAGAACGACAAGTTCAATTATTTGCAAGCATGTCTCATGAACTTAAAACACCAATTACTATTTTAAAAGGAACCTTAGAAGGTATTAAGGATCAAATAGGCCCATATAAAAATCCTTTAAACTATGTTGATGATATGATTGAAGAAACCAATAATATGGAAAATATTGTTTTAAACTTATTAAGCTATGCGAAATTTTCAGTTAATGATATTAAGTTAAGTTTTCAAGCTTATCATCTTGAAGATTTAATCGATGATGCAATCTCACGATTATCTTATTTAATTGAAGAACATGAAATAACTTTAGAAACTAATATTGTTGATGATGTAGTAGAAGTTGATCAACCAAGTATCTCGATGGTCTTAAAAAATGTTTTAGAGAATGCAATCTTCTATTCAGAAAATAAGGCAAAAGTAGAAATCTTTACTTCATCATTTACTGATTATGTTTTAATTCAAATCTATAATCATGGCACTAATATTGCTCAAGAGAATGTGATCCATATTTTCGAACCATTCTACCGCGCTGATAATTCTCGTGTTCGTTATAAAAATGGTACTGGACTTGGTTTAACAATCGTTCAGCAAATTCTAGATCAACATAATTCAAATTATTCAATGTACAATATTAATAATGATGATGAATATGCAGTTTGTTTTGAGTTTACCTTACAAAAAGCTAAAAAGAAAGAAAGTTAATTATTAACTTTCCTTTTTTTGATCTTCAAGTAATTTTTTTATATCTTTTAAAACTGATAATTCTGATTCAACCTGAGCTGCCTCTTCTTTATTTTTAATAATAAATTTATTGTATGATTTAACAATGGTAAATAAAACAAAGCCAATTATTATAAATGAAATAAAACTTGAGATAAAGATTCCATATTCAAATTTCATATCAAATACAGTGAAATATGAATCAACTCCTTTAGTAAAGCCAAGTAATTTATTAATAAACGGCATAATAAAACTATCACTAAAAGCTGTTACTAAATCTTTAAAAGCTGTTGCTAACAAGAGACCAGATGCTATTTCAATTAAATTACCTTGTTTTAAAAAATCAGCAAATTCTTTAAAAAAACTTTTCATTATCTTCCCTCTTCTACTAATGCTAAGATTTGATCTTTGGTTACAAAACCAACTTTTTGATTTACAACAGCTCCATCTTTAAATAATATTATTGTTGGAATCGACATAACATCATAACGATTGGAGATATCACTTGCTAGATCCACATTTAACTTTCCAACTTTAATATCACTTTCATTAGCAACTTGCTCAATGAATGGTGCAATCATTTTACATGGGCCACACCAATCTGCATAGAAGTCTACTAATACTATTCCCTCTTTGATTTCTTCATCAAAATTATTACTGTTTAATTCAACTAATGCCATTAGATACGCCTCCTTATTTAATCTAATATATTGTAACATAATTGATTTTAAATTGAAAACTAGATTGCTATTTTTTTAAGTTTTACGCTTATTCAATTGACTAGAATAGTCAATCAAGTTATAATACTATTGAAGTTAATATTAAGGGAATGTGGTGTAAATCCACAACAGCCCCACCGCTACTGTAACATTAAATTAATGGAGTCAGGATACTTAATAATAACTAACAAAAACAGTATTTTTCGGAGGGAATTTGCTGGTTTATGATAGAATATTGCCATAAACCATACAACCTTCGGGTTGTTTTTTAATATTAAAAAAGGAGTTTTTAAAATGAAAAAGAAGTATATTATTAGTATTATTATTGTTATTGCAATTGTTTTTGGAATTACACAAATTGATTTTAGCAGTACCAATCAAAAGAATACCGATCCCAATATTTCTATAGGTAAAGCAAGTGATCAAGAGAATGCAAAAAAACTATCATTTACTATAGATATGACTATTTTAAAAGAGGATAAATATTATAATAAACTCGCTAGTGAATATCAAAAATATGTTAGTGAAGATGGTTATCTAATTAATAATTTGAGTGTTGAAATTACTAAAGATTACACTGTATCAGAAGTATTAGATGCTATTGCTAAAGAACAAGATATTGCTATTGAATATGGCTCATTTGATAATTTTAGTTATATTAAAGGTATCAACCATATCTCTGAAAAAGCTATTGGTGATTTAAGTGGTTGGATGTATACCATTAATGGTGAATATCCAAGTACTGGAATTGATCAAACTAAGTTAAATGATGGTGACAAGATAGTTTTTGTTTATAGTTCAGGTGAAGATATGGAAGGAATGGAGTAAAATGAAGGAAATCAAAAAAAGAGATGGACGCATTGCAGCCTTTGATCCAAACAAAATAATTAATGCTATAGAAAAAGCTAAAAAAGAAGCAAAAGAAGATTTTAATGTTATTGATATCTATAATGATGTTTTTTTGGAAATGCAAACTTTAGATGAATGGCAAGTTGAAACTATACAAGATTTAATTGAGGAAAAATTGATTGCTGCTAACCTAGCTTTAACAGCAAAGAAATTTATTATCTACCGTAATAAACGAACTGAATTACGTGAAAAAAATAGTAAATTAATGGCTATATTAAAGGAGCTTACTTTTAGTGATGCAAAGGATAGTGATTTAAAAAGAGAAAATGCTAATATTGATGGTAATACACCGATGGCAACAATGCTTCGTTATGGCTCTGAATCAGCAAAAACTTTTTATAAACAATCATTAATTAATCCTCTCCATGCTCAATTGCATAATGAGGGATTTATTCACATTCATGATATGGATTTTTATTCATTAACAACAACGTGTACGCAAATTGATCTACTGAAACTATTTAAAGATGGTTTTTCAACTGGTCATGGTCATTTAAGAGAACCTAATGATATTTCAAGTTATGCTTCTTTAGCGTGTATTGCTATTCAATCAAATCAAAATGATCAACATGGTGGGCAATCTATTCCAACTTTTGATTATGCTATGGCTCCAGGTATTAAAAAGACTTTTAAAAAGCTTTATCATAGTAACTATTTAAAGTATCTTGAAATAACTAATCCTGAGCTAATTGAGAGTTATCAGAACTTTTTAAAAAATAATCAAGAGGAAGTTTCTTTATCTAATTTAGCACATTATCAAGAACTTGAATATAATATTTTTCATGATAAAAAAGCTCAAGACTTTGCATATAAGAATGCCTATGATGAGACAAATAATAAGACTTATCAAGCAATGGAAGCTTTTTTGCATAATCTAAATACCATGCATTCACGTGCTGGAGCTCAAGTACCTTTTAGTTCAATAAATTATGGTACTGATACTTCAATTGAAGGACGTATGTTAATTGAGAATCTTTTAAAAGCAACTCAAGCTGGCTTAGGAAATGGTGAAACATATATTTTCCCAATTCAAATTTTCAAAGTAAAAGATGGAATTAATTTTAATGAAACTGATCCTAACTATGATTTATTTGAATTAGCTATTGCTACTTCTGCTCAAAGACTATTTCCTAATTTTTCCTTTATTGATGCTACTTTTAATAAACAGTACTACGATCCTAATAATCCTAATACAGAAATAGCATATATGGGATGTCGTACTAGAGTAATTTCAAATATTCATGATCCTAAAAATGAAGTTGTTACAGGTCGTGGTAATCTATCATTTACAACATTAAATTTGGTTCGTTTAGCATTAATATCTAAAGATACTAATGATTTCTTTAAAAAATTAGACTATTATAGTGATACAATTTGTGAACAACTCTTAGATCGTTATGAAATTATAAAACATAAAACTAAACAAAACTTTCCTTTTTTGATGGGTCAAGGTGTGTGGCATGATAGTGATAAACTAACAGGTGATGAAGAAATAGGTGAAATCTTAAAGCACGGAACTTTATCTTTAGGCTATATTGGACTTGCTGAGTGCTTAGTTGCCTTGATTGGAAAACATCATGGTGAAAGTCAAGAAGCGCAAGATTTAGGTTTAAAAATTATTACTTTTTTGCGTAATAAAGTCGACCAAAAAGCTCAAGAAACTCAATTAAACTTTTCTTTAATTGCAACTCCAGCTGAAGGTTTATCAGGTCGTTTTACTAAAATAGATCGTAATAAATTTGGTGAAATTAAAGATATTACAGATCGTAAATACTATACAAATAGTTTTCATGTTCCAGTTTATTATCCTACTAAAATAATCGACAAATTAAAAATAGAGGCCCCTTATCATGAACTGAGTAATGCTGGCCATATTAGTTATGTCGAAGTCGATGGTAACCCTAATCAAAATCTTGAAGCTTTTAAAGAGATTATTGTAGCAATGAAAAACTTAAATATTGGTTATGGTTCAATTAATCATCCAGTTGATCGTGATCCTATCTGTGGCTATGTAGGTGTTATAAATGATGAATGTCCACAATGTCATCGTCGTGAAGGAAATCAAAAATTTGAAAGAATTAGACGAATTACTGGTTATTTAGTAGGAACATTAGATCAATTTAATGAAGCTAAAGCAGCAGAAGAAGCTGATCGTGTTAAACATGATAATTAATTTAGCAGGTATTATTGATGATAGTATTGTTGATGGTCCTGGTTTAAGAATTGTCATCTTCTTTCAAGGTTGTCAACATGATTGTTATAACTGCCATAACAAAGATACTCATAGCATGGAAGATAATAAATTAATGAGTGTTGCTGAGATTGTAAGTTATGTTAAAGCAAATCCTTTAATCAATAAAGTAACTATCAGTGGTGGAGAACCATTTCTTCAATATGATGGTTTACTAGAATTATGTCAAGCTTTGCAAGATTATAAATTGTGGCTTTATACTGGCTATACCATTGCTGAGTTAAAAGCATTGAACTATGATGCTGTCTTTCAATATTTAGAGGCCTTAGTTGATGGTAAATTTATTGAAGCACAAAAAACATTAGATTTACCTTATATCGGTTCCAAAAATCAAACAATCCACTATTTTAAATAGTGGGTTTTTATTTTAAATTAATATATTATGGATATGTAAAATTATTGCAATATTCTATCTTCATGATATAATACTATTATAATAAATAAAGGAGATTAATTATGAAAAAAAGTTTATTAGCATTATTATTAGCAGTATTTTTAGTAACAGGCTGTGGTGGAGCTGCAGATGATGGGGTAGACCGTTTATCAAAAACTGATTATATGAATCAAATGGTTGAAAAAGCTGAAGATATGACTGCTCTGTCAAGTGAAATGACTACAGCACAATCATCAAGTGATATTGATAAATATATTGATGATGCTAATGCAATCATTGATGAAATGATTGATTTAAATGGACCAAAGGATCATGAAGACAAAGAAAAATCAGTTGATGATGCCTTAACAAAAGTAAAAGAAATACTAGAGTCATTAAAAGGTATTAAAGAAGGTGATACTTCAGCACTAACAGATTTTTATACTAGTTACGCTGAAGTCATTCCTGAGTTAACTGAAGCATTAACAGCATATGAAAAATAGCTAATTTAGCTATTTTTTTATGCAAAAAAAGAATAACTAAAGTTACTCCTTTATTTTAATTCGACAATTGTAGCCCCCTGACCACCTTCATTATATTCTGCAAAATAGTATTTAGCCACATGCTTATTACTTCCTAATGTTTCATGAACTGCTTTTCTTAAAGCACCAGTTCCAAAACCATGAACAATCCTTACTTGATTAAGATTAGCAAGCAATGCATCATCTAAGTATCGGTTTAATTCGATTAGTGCTTCTTCTACTCGCAATCCAATTAAATTTAACTCTGTTTTAACTTGCTTACTTGTATGTTTTTTTTGTTTAATTTTCTTTACTTCTTCTTTAGGCTTTTTTGAAAGATACTTTATCTCATTATGTTTTACTTTAGTCTTTATATTACCAATAGCTACTTCATAATTTTTCTTTGGTAAAACTTTAGTAATAACACCTTGTCTTTTTATTTTAATTATTTCTACTAAATCATCAACATTAAATATTTGATTATCATTATCTATTTTAGTTGTTTCATCAAAGTATAAAGTATCAAATTCCTTATTTAACTCATTAACTTTGTGATTAATAAAATTATCTTGTTCTTTTAGCTTATCAATAATTATTTGTGCCTGTTCTTTACTAGTATTTATAATTTGATTAGCTTCTTCTTTTGCTTTAACTAAGATTCTCTCATTTTTTTCAAGTGCCTTAACCTCAGTTTCTTTAATCTTATTATTAAGTTCTTGATACTTACTAATTTCTAACTCTAAAGCATTTTGTTGCAATTCAACATCTTGTTGCTGAGCTTGTAATTTTAGCAACAATTCATCACTAGTATTCAAATCATCATTATAATATTTTCTAGCTTGCATAATTATCTCATCATCTAAACCTAAATAATGCGCTATTTCAAAGGCATTTGATGAAGCGAAAGTATCAAATGATATTTTATAAATAGGACGACTACTCTGCTCATCAAAAACCACACTTGCACTACGAACATGATTATTAGTTAAAGCATAGTTTTTTAATTTTGAATAGTGTGTTGTTACAATAACACTAGCATCTTTTTTGTATAAGTATTCTAAGATTGCTAAAGCTAAATTCTCACCCTGTCTTGGATCAGTTCCTGAACCTAACTCATCAAGAAGAACCAAGCTATATTTACTAACATTTTTTGTAATGTGAGATACATTAGTTAAATGTGAAGAAAAAGTTGATAGTGACTCACTAATTGATTGCTCATCACCGATATCTACAAAAATTTCACTATATATTGGTAGATTAGATTTTTCAGCAGCACTGATAGCTAAACCTGATTGTGCCATCAGACTAAAAAGTCCTACCATTTTTAAGGCAACTGTCTTACCACCAGTATTAGAACCACTTAAAAGCACGATACGATATTTTGTCTCGTTATTACAAATAAAGAAATCATTAGCGATAACATCATCTTGTGGTATAAGAGGATGACGACCAGCAAAGATTTCTAATTTAGCACTATCCTTGTTAATTGTTGGAATGTTACCATCAATTTCAAGACTGTACGCGGCCTTTGCTTTAATTAGATCTAATGTAGTTAAAATACTAAAATTACTTAAAATAAGATCTTCATTTTCTTTAACAAGATTTGTTAGTTCTTGTAATACAATATTTATTTCTTCATTTTTTTGATATTCTAAAGACTGTAGATAATTGTTCAATTCAACAACTCTACTAGGCTCAATAAAAACCGTTTGTTTGGAGCTTGATTCATCGTGAATTATTCCTTTGATGGTATTCTTGCTTGCCATCTTAACCATTACAACAGCACGATTATTACGAAAAGTAATAACATTATCCATTAAATGCTCACTATTATTTTTTATGAAATCTCTTAAATAAACCGTTATCTTTTGATTAGTCTGAGAAATTTCGCTATTAATATGAATTAAATTAGCCGTAGCATCCTCATAAACTAAACCTTGATAATTAATCATCGCTTTCACTTCTTTGGTAATTGCTTTAATTGATACTAGTCTCTCAATTTTATCTTTAAAATACTCATATTCCTCTTTATTATCAATATCTTTATAATAATTTTTTAAAGAGACTATTGTTTCCTCTTGTTCTATTATTTCGTTCAACTCTAATCCACTTAATATATTATTTTGAGCAATATTATTAAAATAAACTAAAATATCTTTAAGCCCCACTAAACTATATTCATTATAGGAAAGAAATAATTTCATTATCTCATCGGTATTATTTAAAGCTTCAATCACATTATCATAATTAGTGCTATGTTGCATAGAAACTATCTTTTCCTTTGTTGATTGCAATTGTGCTTTTGTAGCTACCTGATTTAAAATTTCATCAAATTCAAGCTTTTGATAGACCTTATTATGCATTTAACCACCACCTATAAATAATATTATACTCATTAAAATCACTGGATAAAAAATAACTATCTGTTATCTCTTGTGAAAAATCAATAAACATTCCTAGATTAATAATAATGATGCTTGCTAAACAAATTACTAAATAACCTAAGGCTAATGAAAGAAGCATTCCACCTACACGATCGAAAAAAGAAAGAAAACTTTTTCTAATTATTTTTCTAGCAATAATATTTATAAATAACATCAAAAATAACCCTACTACAAGAATAATAAGATATTTGATAATTTCATTATTGAAATCCACTGTATTAATAATATTATCACTTAAAAGATTCAAACTAAAATTAAATATTTGATCTGCAACCATAAAATAACCAATCCAGAAAACTAAATTGATTAAACCAATCATAAAACCTTTTATATAGCCTACAATTAAAAGAAAAATTAAGATTGCTATTATTATTATATCAATAACCATATAATCACCGCCTTTATTGTATCATAGAATTGTTTTTAAAATCTAGATATCGTGTACAAATACGCTACATTATTTACTTTTTAAGTTATGACATGCTATAATTAGATGGGGAGTGGTAAAGATGAATGTTGTAATAGTTGCTAGTGATCAACTACTTGAACAAATTAAACAATATTATTCTAGTGAATTAGACCATGAAAATAATATTCCACACACCAAATTTGTTGTAACCACCAAAGATTTAAAAGTAATTGCTTATCAAAGTAACAAGGTAATGTTTCAAGGTAAAGATGCCTCAAAACAAGCTTCACTTTGGGAAGCACAAAGCATGTTAAATATTGCTGTATCTCCTAGTGAGAAAGCTATTAAAAACAATAATTGTTTTGTTGTAACTAACGAGAGTGAGCATATTGGTAGCGATGAAGTTGGTACTGGTGATTATTTTGGACCTGTTGTTGTCTGTGCAAGTTATCTTAATGAAGACATTGTTAAACAAGTAAGCCAGCTTAATTTACAGGATTCAAAAAAACTCGATGACTTTCAAATTAGAGAATTAGCTAAAACATTAAAGAAAATAGTTCCACATGTTGTTTATGTTTTAGATAACAAGAAATATAATGAAGCTATTATGGCAAATAACTTAAATGTTATTAAAGCTAAAATGCATAATTATGTTTTACTGAAACTAATAAAGTTAATTGATAAAAAACCAATGGTTGTCGTTGATCAGTTTTGTTTACCAGAAACCTATTATTCTTATTTAAAAGATACTAAGAACGTTGTCGATAATATTTGTTTTGAAACTAAAGCGGAAGATAAATATTTGGCAGTTGCTATAGCATCGATTATCGCTCGTGATGCATTTTTAGCGCAAATGGATCAAATTAGTGATAAAATAGGAATGAAGATACAAAAAGGCGCTAGTGATTTAGTGGATACACAAGGAGTGGAAATCATTAAAACACATGGCTGGGCAATTATGAACGATATTGCTAAGCTACATTTTGTAAATACGCAAAAAATAAAAGATAAAATTAAACAGGAGGAATAATAATGAAAAAAGAGTTAGCAGATTTAATTAATAACCAAGTAAACTTTGAGATTTACTCTGCACATATTTATTTAAATATGGCATGTTATTGTGGAGCAGAAGGATTAGAAGGCTTTAGAAATTGGATGAACATTCAATATCAAGAGGAGATGTCACACGCTAATAAGTTAATTGACTACCTATTAGATAATGGTTATACTCCAAAAATAACTAATTGGGAAGAGAGTCCTGGAACAGACTATACAAACATTTTAGAAGTTGCTCAAATCTCTTTAATGCATGAGAAAGTTGTTACAGAAAGATTTAATTATATGATGACTAAAGCTCATGAGTTAGGTGATTATGCAACAATTAATTTATTAAATTGGTTCATTGATGAACAAGTTGAAGAAGAAGCAAGTTTCGAAGCAATGATTCAAAAGATAAATATGGTTAAAGATGCTGGATTGTACCTTTTAGACCAAGAATATGGTGCTCGAACATTTGTCGATAATACTAAGGAATAAATTATAAAAGCAAGTTTTAAAAACTTGCTTTTTTATATGCTTTGTTCTCTTATCTTATTGTACTCTATTACAAAATCATTAACGCGTTTATTATACTCTTTTAAATCAATGTTTTCAACAATGTTTAATTCTAAATCATAAGCTTGTTGACATGCCAACTTATAAGCACTATCACTAATCTGTAATGGTGAATGGGCATCTGAATTGATTACTACCTTAGCATCAAACTTTTTAACTAATTCCCAAAATTCAAGTCGTGGATATGAATATTCATGTTGATATAATCCTAATCTTTCACCATAGCGAACACCGCCAGCATTATATTCTAGATAAACATCATATTTAATAGCTGCTTTAATTAACCTCACTGACTCATCATAACAATTCTCATCAAAGTATTCTAAACTATTCATAAATAAATCAGGATGGGCAACAAATAAGAATAAACCTGTTTTCATTGCTTCAATACATTGATCAACATAGTTTTTAATATGTCTTGAACTAAGACGATTTCCATAATAGGTATTAGACTTATGGATATTTCGATAATGTTGTCCTAAAATTAAATAATCTATTTGATTATTATAAAACATATCAACTAATTGATAGAGTAACTCTCTTTGATACTCAGCTTCAAAACCACGAAGAACAGTTATTTTGTCTTGATATTTTATCTTTAGGTTTTTTAAATCTTCTAAATAGGAGTTTTTCTCTTCGTACTCCATTCTAAAGGCTGTATTTTTAGTTGGATAAGCTATATGATCACTAATTCCTATTATTTGATAGCCGTCCTTAAGTCCTTGTTCAACCATTTCCTGTGCACTACCAAAAGCATGCTTACACAGATAAGTATGAGTATGTAAATTATATTTCATCAAAATAATCATCCTTTAAAATATATTCAAAAGCTTCTTTAATTAATGGTGAAGTCATCTGTTGTTCGACTTTTCGATATAGTTGATAAATATCATCATAATTAGTCTTAAGATATGGCTGCAAAGCTAAGATAGCATTCTTTTTCATAATATTATGATTAAGCCAACTAAAAGACTTATCATTAAATTGCTGGTGATAATCATTTTTACTTAAAACAATTACTTCACATAAATCAAGATAACCTATTTGTTCCTTAAAAGCAGCTGTATCCTTAACATCATCATTAAAAGGACAAATGTTATTACAAATATCACAACCATAAATAACACTATTAATTAATTGTGGCTTAAATAATTCCCTTGATTGGGTTAAATAAGCCAGACAGCTTTTATAATCTAATTCATAGTTATTCAAGCTGTTTGTTGGACAACTAAGCTCACATAATTGACAAGTACCACATTTACTTTCAATAAGTTGTGGTTGCTCAAAATTTACTTCTAAATCGCAGACAATTGTTCCATAAAATACTTCAGAGCCATATTTCTCATTGATTATCATACTATTTTTTCCATAAAAACCATTACCACAAAGATAAGCAAAATAGCGATCATCTAATATTTTAGTATCACAAGAATAAAAATATTCTAAATCAGCTTTCTCTTTTTTTAAATAATTAACTATTTCATCTAATTTAGCATAAATAAGTTGATGATAGTCTTGGCCATAGCTTGCTTTTGAAAAATGACCAATCATTTTTTTAGTAGTAGAAATATTTTTTTGGTGATAAGATAAGCCCACTGAAATAATCAACTGTGGGTTACTGACTACTTTAGCAACATTTATATAATCTTGATAAGGCAAGTTTTTACGTATTAAAAGTTTATGATTAAAATATTGTTTTTCGATTTTCAAAAGATATTCATCGTCGATTAAACAATGTGAAAAGCCGACTATCTCAAATCCCAAAGCATGACAATAATTAGCTATTTGCTGACTTGTTAACATTGTTTAAAATCTTCAATTGTTTGTTGATAGACTTGCATTGCTTTAGCAAAAATAGCACTGTCTTCTAGGTTTATATCTAAAATTTTTAAAGCTTCTAGAGGATAAACTGAGTCGCCAGCTTTTAAAAATGATAGATACTTATCAATAATATTGGCTTCATTATTTAAGATACGATCAACTATATTAATTGAAACACTAAAACTTGTCGCATATTGATATACATAGTAATTGTAATAAAAATGTGGTATTCGTGACCATTCATACTTAATTAAATCATCGACAACAATACTATCACCAAAATATTGTTTATTTATTTTAAAATATAATTCATTTAGTACTTCATTGCTTAACTCCTCATTATGTTCAACCAGAAGATGTGATTCTAATTCAAAACGTGCAAACATTGTTTGTCTAATCATTGTTGTTCTAAATTGTTCTAATAAGTAATTATAAAGATACTTTTTAGTGTTTTTATCTGTAGTGTTGTTCAATAAATAATTAATTAAAATTAATTCGTTAACTGTACTTGCTACCTCAGCAATAAAAATCTTATAGTTAGCATTTTGATACGGATTATTCTTATTCGCAAAATAACTATGAATTGAATGTCCTAATTCATGAGCTAATGTAAAAACATCATTTAATTCATCATGGTAATTTAATAAAATATATGGATCACTTAAGTAAGAACCACCTGAATAAGCACCGCTTCTTTTACCTTTATTCTCATAGACATCAATCCAACGATTATTTAAAGCATCATTTAAAACACTTAGATATTCATCATTAAAAATAGCTAAAGCTTCTAAGACTAATTCTTTAGCAGATTCATATGAGTATTTTTGTTCAACATCAGCAACCATAGTTGTATAAACATCATATAAATGTAATTCATCTAGCTGTAATTCATTTTGTCTTAATTTCATATATTCATGATTGATAGCTAAATTATTTTCAACTGTCTCCAATAAATTATAATATATTTTCTCTGCTATTTTATTAGGTTCTAAAGCTTGTTGTAAGGTAGATTGATAACTTCTATTTTTCATCGTTACGACACTCTCTTTTAACTCATTGATATAGTTAGTCGCTAAAGTTTGATTAAAGCTCTTATATGAGTGTAATAGTGCTTCAAAAGCTGATTTTCTTAATACTCTATCACTACTTCTAATATAATTCGCATAGCTTCCTTCACTTAATTCATGCTCATTGCCATCAGCATCAACAGCATTAGAAAATTGTAAGTCTGAATTTGTAAAGGCACTAAACAATTGATAAGCAGCCGAACTAGTTAAATTATATGTTGAAATAATTTTTTCTTCTTTATCACTTAAATAACGTTTTTTATTATGAATAATATTTGAAATTGTTTTATGATAATCTTGATATTTTTCTTCACCGATAATTTCATTTAAGATTTTTGTATCCACTTTAGAAATTTTAGGAATCAAAAATGATATCTCAATCATTAAATTATTATATTCACCTTTAACCTTATTAAAGATAGCGATATATTGATCATTAGTAAAATCAGTATCTTGTTGGTGAGAAAAATAAACATAAATATTTTCAATTTTGATTGCTAATTCAAAATATAATGCTAACGCATCAACAATCATTTGTTTATCAAACTCAATATTTTGATACTCTTTGATTTTATTAGCTAATTCAAAACAAGTAGCTAAATCTTTTTCTAAGTTCTCTGGATTATACATTCTTTCTAAATCCCAAGTATTCTTTTTTAATTGTTCATGACGTTCCATATTTTACCTCCTAAGTTAAAATAGAATGGT
This sequence comes from Erysipelotrichaceae bacterium OttesenSCG-928-M19, assembly GCA_030265585.1. Taxonomy (GTDB): domain Bacteria; phylum Bacillota_I; class Bacilli_A; order JAJDGJ01; family JAJDGJ01; genus JAJDGJ01. The sequence continues at coordinate 39,818 of JAJDGJ010000003.1, forward strand.
TACCATTCTATTTTCTAACTTTTATTTTAATTGCTTTACCTAATTTACCCTTAGTTGAATAAGTTTTTTTGTATGTACGATTAGCCTTACCTTTTTTATAATAAGTACTATAACGAGTTGCTTTGTTTTTACTAGTTGATGCTAATTTACCATTTACATAATTCCACTCCATTTTATGAGTGATTTTACCATTTGAATATTTTAAACGTTTTTGATAAGTTTTTTTCTTATCTTTATAACTATAAGAATTAATTTGTTTAACAGCACCTTTAGTTGTATATAAATAAGTTTGCTTTACTTTACCGGCACTATAATTATAAATATATGATTGTTGAGCCATACTACCTTTAAATCGAACTTTTACTGGATAAGAAGTCGTTCTTGTATACTGTCTTGTTTTAGGATTAAATGCCTTATTTCCTACATAATAATATTCGTTTTTATTACCTGAACGTTGCATTCTAAGTCGATTACTACTAACTTTAATTGCTGCAATTTTATCATTTAAAGGATTAACTTTAGTAAATTTATTGGCTTTACTAGTATAACTTCTTTGTCCATAATTATTTGCTCCTGAACTATAGACATTACCAGAAGTACATAATACATAAATATTAGTATTATTATATCTAACAACTTGTTTAATTACTTCACCTTTTGGCAGTAACGTATTTAGATTAATTCGATTAGCTTTTGCTAGTGTTGCAGTTTTACCATTTCCTAATTGACCTAAATTATTTTTACCCCAAATATAATGTACTGAACCAACTTTTTCATACTCAATAACCGTCTTATCAGCACTTGAAGAAGTATTTGAGTTATTAACAACCGTGTTAGTTACATATACTTTTGATTTTGGAATATAAACTGATCCTGAATTAGGACTTGAATCCTTTTGAATACGATAGTATGATCCTGATGTTCCTAAAATAATAACAGTTGAACCATTTTTTTCGTAGTAATATGGAGATTTCGCTGAAGTTGATGCACTTGCATAAACTTTAGTATATTCATTACTTAAAACACCATCAGTTGCTGATTTACCTGAATTAATGATTCCAATTTTAAGACGATTTTTATCAACATTACCTGCCAATTCATCAACACGACGATAATTATAGGCGTTTTTATATCCCCAATGTGGATCAGATGCATATTTAACATTTGCACCAGCTTTTTTATTTCCTAAATGAGTTCCATGACCACCAATAGCACTAGCTGGATTAGCATAGCTTCCAGACATATTTGAATAGTATTTAGCAATCGCAGTTGCCATTGAACTATATCTTGTTGCTGAGTTAGGGCAACTATCATAAGCACCCCAACCAAAAGGATTATTGTAATGACGTGCTAAATTTGAAGTTCCATTTGCTGATTCATTTAGCATTATTCCATAAAGCATTCCAGCATTTACTTGATAAGTACTTTGTTGTCCTGTAAAGCTTGATCCCTTTTTATAGACATTTGAATAATAACCATTATATTTACTAGTGAAAGACGAAAGTCCCGCACAAGAACGTGAAAATGTTTTTGTTTGAGTAAATTTCTGTGCTGCATTTGATTGCTTTTGAACTAAGTATTTATCTAAAGCACTTGTTGATACTTTTGAAACTGAACGCATCGGTACATATTGATAATAATCATAGTAAGGATTACTAGCATTTGCAGCTCTCGTTCTTACTTTCTTTTTATAATCGCCAACCATTGTATTATAGTTAGTATAATAATAAATACCATCATATGAATAATATACAGTATTGTTCTTTAAACCTTTCGGTACATCAGTATAACCTATATTATAAGTAATATAGTTACCATAGACTAATGCAAAATACATTTTGTTACCTACTACTTGATAACGTGACACATCTAAACCACTAAGAGATTTTCCTCCAGTCGAAAAAGAAAAATATGGTATTGAGCTAACTTTTTTGGCTTTAGCTCCGCCACCTTTAAAACATGCTCCACCTTTCTTGATCCATCCCTCAACACCTGAAACCATTATTTTATAATAGTTTGTTGTTGAAGCTAAAAGTGGTACATCTCTTTGATACAATGGATTAATATATGTTAAAACTTGCTTACCATCAGATTTAGCGTAAACATTACATGTTGTATTACTGTTGCTTAAAACTAACATTGTTTCATCAGCAGCAAAGACATTATTTGGTTTACTAATAAGTAAGATAGTAAACAAAAATAATAGACTAGATAATCTTATTACTTTCTTCACAGTATCACCTCGTGGATTATTATATCATATAATCATGCATTATCTCAAAAACATTCATTTACCATACATAAAGAATGTAATATAAAAGAGATAATAATTATTATCTCTTTACTTAATACAAAAATCTTTTACATCTTTAATAACTTATTGCTATAAAGTTTACTTGTTAACTAATATTAAAAAACTTGCAAGCATTATCATAGGTCTTTTCAATTACCTCAGTTTCAGTTATCTCTTTTAGTTGAGCAATTTCTTTGGCTACGTAATAACAGTACTCGGGATAATTAGTTTTCCCTCGATATGGTACTGGTGTCAAATATGGACAATCAGTCTCAATTAACAATTTATCTAAAGGTATTTCTTTGGCTACTTCCTTAGTTTTTCGAGCATTAGAAAAGGTAATAACACCAGATATAGAAATCATCATATTTAATTTAATGAATTCTTTTGCCATATCTAATGAAGACGAATAAGAATGCATAATACCACCAATACTAGAGATATCTTCCTGTTTTAAAATATCAAAAGTATCTTTGGTAGCTTCACGGTTATGAATAATAATTGGTTTACTCTTTCTTTTTGCCATTCTTATTTGATTTATAAAAAACTCCTTTTGTTTTTCAGGTTTAACAGTATCCCAGTGATAATCTAAACCAATCTCTCCTAAAGCTACTACACAGGGTTCATCTAGCATATTTTCTAAGCGCTCTAAATCAGCTTGACTAACTCCATTACAATCATTTGGATGAATTCCTATAGCTGCATAAATTATCCCTGGAAAACGATAAGCTAAATCAATTGCTTGAAGACTTGTTTCCATATTATAACCGATACAAACCATCTTACTAATGCCACCAGCAAGTGCCTTTTTTACAATATTATCAATATCTTTAATAAATGGTTTACCATTTAAATGAACGTGGGTATCAAATAACATTCCCTTTTCCATATCTATAACAACTCCTTTCATGACCTTCAACTAGTCCCAAAGCACAATATAGTGATTCAATTGTTGAAGGACCAATAAATTTAAATCCCATTTTCTTGTAAGCTTTAGCACAGGCTAAATAATCTTGTTGATACTTTTTATAATTAAATAAAATATAATCTTTTAAATCAATTTGTTTTTGTACAATTAACTGCGCATTATTAATGATGGCTATAATTTTTAATCGATTACGTACAATATCACTAGCTTCCATTAACTCACTAATGTTTTTTTCATTCATTTTAGCAACTTCTTCAAGAATAAAATTATTAAATCGTTTATTGAAATTCGCTCTTTTATCTAAAATGACTTTCCAACTTAAACCTGATTGCATCAATTCAAGCGATAACAATTCAAATAATTTATCATTATCATCTACCATTATACCATATTCATTATCGTGATATTCAATCATTACTTGATCACTTTCATTACTTGCCCAAGAACATCTTTTCATCATTAATACCTCTTAAACAAAAACAGCCTGTAGGCTGTTCTTATTTTTCTTCTTTGTTGTATTTTTGTTTAAACTTCTCAACACGACCAGCAGCACTTGCAAATCTTTGTCTTCCTGTATAAAATGGATGACAGTTTGAACAAGTATCAACTTTTATATCTTCAATTGTTGATCCAGTTTCAAATGTTGTATCACATGTTGTACATGTAACAGTTGTTTGTTTATAATCTGGATGAATTCCTTTTTTCATTTAGTATCGCTCCTTCCGCCATTGCATCTTTGTGCAATGATAAGTTACCTCAACTATTATATCATAATAAGTTTATGAAAAGCAACTATTTAAGTAAAATAACTAAGCACTATTTTTATACTAACACAATTAATTATTTTATAGAAACATATTTTCATCTTGATAGTATTTTATATATATTATCTTAATAATATTTACTAAAATAAAGTATCCAATAATAATCAAGATTAACCAACCATAAAAACTTAATGGTAAGGCATACATTTCTAGCCCTTCATTAAACCCTAGATATGGTAATGCAGTTCCCAGTACAACACCTAAGGTTGTAACAAAAATAACGATTAATGAAGCATGGCTTTTTCTAAAAGATATCTTTGGCGTTCGTAAAATATGAATTACTAAGGTTTGTGACCATAATGATTGAATAAACCAACCAGTATTAAAAATTGCCATAAATAATATTTGATGTTGTAAATCTAAAGTATGATAACTACCACCTAAAATTTGTGGTGCAATGATAAAGTATAATAATAAATATGTGATAATATCAAATATTGAACTTGTTGGTCCAAACCATTTCATAAAGGTTGTTATTGATGATGTATCCCAATTACGTGGTCTTTCTAAGTATTTTTCATCAACATTATCCCAAGGCATTGAAATGCATGAGATATCATAGATGAGATTCAACAATAAAATTTGGATAGGTAACATAGGTAAAAAAGGTAAGAATATGCTAGCAATTAATACTGAAAACATATTGCCAAAATTTGAACTAATTGTCAGCTTAATATATTTTATAATATTACCAAAAATCTTACGTCCTGATAGAATACCCTTTTCTAAAATCATTAAATCTTTTTCTAATAAAATAACATCAGCTGACTCTTTAGCAATATCTACTGCTGTATCTACAGAAATTCCCACGTCAGCTTCTTTCATTGCCAAAGCATCATTAATTCCATCGCCCATAAAACCTACAACATGATTATTATCTTTTAATACGCGAACTATTCTTGTTTTTTGTTGAGGAGATAGTTTCGCAAAAATATCGTTTTTTTCAACAGTATTATGCAATTCATCATCATCCATCACTTCAATTTCTTGACCAAAAATAACTTTTAAATTCTTAATTCCTACTTGTTCACAAACTGCTTGACTAACTAACTCATTATCACCCGTTAAGACTTTTACTCTAACACCATGATCAGCTAATGCTTTAATAGCAGCTTTAGCAGACTCTTTTGGAGGATCAAGAAAAGCTAGATAGCCAATTAAAACCATATTTGATTCATCTGCAATTGAAAACTCACTTAGAGTTGCCGGATTAGTTTTCTGCGCCACTGCTATTACCCTAAATCCATTAGCACCCAATGAATTAACTGTTTTTAAAATTTTCATTTTTAATGACTCATCTAATATCTTTATCTCACCCTTAAGATCAACATACTTAGAAATACTGATTATTTCTTCAACAGCTCCTTTAGTAATTAACTGTGTTTTATTATTTTTATCTTTAATTACCACACTCATACGACGACGCGTAAAATCAAAAGGAATTTCATCTATTTTTTGATAATAGTTTAAATCAACACTTAACTCATCTTGAGCACTCTCAATAATTGCTAAATCCATTAAATTCTTTAAACCAGTTTGATAATAACTATTTAAATAAGCATGTCGTAAAACACGACTATCTTCATTGCCTAGAACATCTAAATGATATTCTAAAACAATCTTATCTTGAGTTAGTGTACCCGTTTTATCAGTGCATAAAATATCCATAGCCCCAAAATTTTGAACTGCATTAGTATTCTTAATTATAGTTCCCTCTTTGGCCATCGTTACAGTACCTTTAACAAGGTTAGTAGTAATAATCATTGGTAACATTTCTGGTGTTAAGCCAACTGCAATTGATAAAGCAAATAGGCCAGCTTCTAACCAATCACCCTTACTAATACCATTAATTAGAAATACTGTTGGTACCATCATTAACATAAAGCGAATTAATAGCCATGAAACTGAATGCAAACCTTTTTCAAAGCTAGTCGTATTATCTTCTTTAACAACATTTTGCGCAATACGCCCAAATTCAGTGTTTGATCCTATTGCAATAACAATGGCAATGGCACTACCACTTATAATTGTACTACCCATAAAAAGTAAATTATCATAATCATATAAAGAATCATTACTTTGCGGTTGATATTTTTTTGAAAATTTTTCAACTGGATTGCTTTCACCAGTCATTGAAACCTGTGAAACAAACAAATCCTTAGCCTTAAGTATTCTTAAGTCAGCAGGAATCATATCACCTGCTGATAAATAGATGATATCTCCACAAACAAGTTCCTCCATAGCTGTCTCAATAACTTTTTTATGGCGTCTTTTTAAAGCACATGTTATTTTAACTAATGATTTTAACTTAGCTGCTGCTCTATTAGAACGTTCCGTTTGAAAAAATGTTAATAAACCACTCAAAAGAACCATTGTTACAATGATAATAATAGCTGTTAAATCTTTTTGTGCTTCACTAACTAATAAATAATCAGTAAAAAATGAGACACTTGCTAAAATAAGTAAAACAATAGTGAATGGATTAATAAAGGCTTTAAATAGTTTATTAAAAATACTATTTCCTTTACTATATACAATAATGTTTTTACCATCATTAGCTTGTCTTTCTAATACCTGATTTTTGTTCAGTCCATCTAAAGAGGTACTATAATAATTTAATACTTCTCTAGAACTTAACTTAATTATTTTTTGATATTTTTTTTTTGTTTCTTTATTATTGAACATCTTTCTCTCCTCCTATCAATAATTTGACTAGAAAAGATTTTGTATCCAAATAAAAATCTTTGTTGGACAACACAACAAAGACAATAAAAAAACATCACTTGTTGAGTTTTAGCACTGAATAACGTAAAAAACATAATGTTTTTAGCTACTTTATTGAAAGCCTTAAGCCGACAATCACTGTTCTACCCATTGGCATCTTTCGATGTTTTTGAGCAGTAGCCTATATTTAGACAGGAGCCTCACCTAACGATTAATAAACTTAGTATTAAATAGATTTTTATATTATGGAGTGAACAACAAAATCTTGACTATCTTCACTCATCCTTGGAACTTCCATTGTTCACACCACCTTTCACTATTTTCAACTATTAGTATACCATATAATTAAAATAAAAACTACTTTAATGATAAGTAGTTTAATAAATCATAAGACTTATAGTAAAAAAGTGACTGTACTAAACAAAATAAGAAGAATAATTATTACAATAATAAGCATTCTTTTGGCAAATGGTTGCGCATAATTTAGCAAGCTAGAAAAAACAGTATTATCTAAATAAGGCCTTTTATCTGCCTTATTATAGTAATATAAACCACCATACTTAATTAAGGCAGTATTATCATCTTTATTTAAATTGTTTTTCTTAATATTTTTAATACTTTTTTCAAGTAAGTAATGACAAATAATAATATAGGTTACTAAAAACAATAAAGAAATAATTGCGCAATAAATTGAATCAAGCATTACACTCATAATCATAACTACAGCAAAGGCTAAAGTAAATTTCTTGATTTTATAAATAAATAAATCTTTTTGTTCTTTAACATAATTATTATTTTGCTTTAAATTTAAATAAATAAAGCGCATTGGATATTCAATTAATGTTTTCTTAAAACTATAATAGTATAAAACCAAACATAAAACTATGATAACAATAAAGATGGTATTGGTTATATAAGTTTCTAAACTCATTAATATCCCATCCTTAAATCATAAATAAGCGATTGAATAACCTGCATGATATCAATATCATCAATTAGAATATCTCTATCATCACAGAATACTTTTGTTCCAGTAAAGTTTACAACTCCTTTAATACCTAATGAAACCAATTCATTTAAAACTTCTTGAGCAATATCACCAGATACTGCTAAAACAGCAATATGAGAATTTTTGTCAATCAAATCATTAATTTTATGATAATCTAAAACTTCAACCCCCATAAAAGTAGTTCCAATTAAAGATTGATCAACTTCATAAATTTGAGAAAGATAACTGATACTATCTTGGACATCATAGTATTTAGCAACCGCACTCCCAAGATGACCAAGTCCAATTAAAATAACACCTTCTCGCTTTGTTAAATCAAATTCAGTCTCAAAAATATTAATAATGGATTCAATTTGATAACCTGTTCCCTTTTTCCCAAGTTTACCGATTTCAGAAAAATCTCTTCTAATTGTCGTTGAATCAATTTTTAAGAGGTTTGCTAATTCAGTTGAGGTAATTTCACAAACATTTTGCGCTTTCAAACTTTTAAACAGTTTATAATAAAGTGGTAGTCTTTTCCTTGTTGCATATGGAACATACTTACTCATTTTAAATCACCTTTTTCCCTTTTATTTGTTTAAATCATAACATATTTATTATTTTTTTTCATTTACTAAACTATAAATTTGATAATCAAATTCATTATCTAGTAGTGGTTTTTCAGCAAATACATAATTTTCAAAGATTACCTTAAAACAACTAGCAAATAATCTTTCCTTTAAATAAAAGTTTTTATATGATTGATACTCCTCAAACATTGAGGCATTCTCTTGGGCCTTCTTTAAATCATTATTTAAATAATAACTAATTGCTAGAAAACCTCTTGTTACAAGTATTGCATCAACTAATAAATTATCTTTTAATAACAGACGTAAACAACGATTGAAACTTTCAATTGCTTCGTGATATTTCTTATCAGCTAAATAGACTTGACCAAGGTAGTGATAAATACTAGCTTGGAAAGTACCATCAATATCAAAGTTAGTATTGTTAGTTATACTTAGACCTTTCTTTAAATAATAAATAGCTTTCTCTGGATTGTTTTTAACCATATAATAATAACCCCTAAAACGTGAATAAGTTATCATTGACTTTGTATAGTCAATTGAGAAAGTATCTAATAATTGAATTGATTTAAGCAATTTATTCAAAATCGTATCTAACATATTATAATCATTTGCATTAATTGAATAGTAGATCATCAAATAATATGTATTATGTCTTTTGATTGTGTCTTCCATATTATCAGTAACACTCATTAAAATATTAATGGCTTCGTAGGATTGCTCATTATCAACTTTTTGTAAATAATAGCGAGCCTTCATCGTATAAAACAAGATTGACATTTCCTTAAAATAAGAAGTGAAAACATTATTGCTCGTTAGATTATTTAGTTCTTTTTCTAAATCATTTAATATATAGTTGAAATTTTCATCTTGATCCAAATAAAGTGAGTCAATTAAAGAGACACCCATTATTGAAAACAATTCACATGGAGCATAGTTTTTTATAGAATAGTATTTAATTTTATATTCAATTTCTTTAATTTTATTATTAGCTGCTTGATAATGCTCTAATAAACTTTGATATAAATATAATGGAGATTCAACATCAAGTGAATTAACTTCTAAGTTGTTAGCAATCGTATTATGTAATTGTCTTTTAATATACTTATTCAAGCTATTATAAACATAGTCTTTAAAAAGATCGCTTGAAATTTGATAAACGATACTTTGATTACTTTTATATGAAATAACAATTTCATCTTCTTCTAATTTTCTTAAAATCTCAATTAATTCCAAATCAGAAAATGTAACCAATGTTTTTAAATTTTTAAGTGATGTTGAACGAACAAAAATAGCTAATAGATCAATAACTCTTTTTTCATTTAATGATAAATTTTCATAAATTCGCGCAAAAATCAACTCATTACTTAAACTATCTACATTATCATATTTTAAATAATGCTTAATAAAAAATGGATTGCCTTGGGATTTCTTAAAAATAATATCAATATAACTATCAGAAATAATCTTCTGATATTTCTTTCGTTGTAGATAATCTTTAACATCACTACGCAACCATGGCGTAATTGTAAGTAATTGGGTATGTTCAAACATAGCAACTTCATTTTGCTTTGATTGCGTCGTTGTGAAAATAATAAATAAATTATCTAAACTAGCCTCACAAATCTTTGCAAAGAGCTTTTGAGAAGAAATATCTAGATAATTAATATCTTCTATTATTAAAACAATTTTATTGTTAGCTAGTAATTTTTCTAACATTTTAATAAAATATTGATCAAAATAATAATAACGTTTTTCAACTTTCATTGCTGCATTAGCATCTCTTAAAGAGAGTGTTAAAATGTCATTAAAACTTAAAGTGTTAAATGTTGTCGCTAATTCAGAAATAAATGGCTCTATACTACGATAAACATAATCACGGTCATTTTGATAACAATGAATTTTAAAAACATGGACATCCTTTTTTATATAAGCTAAAAATTGATTAATTAAGAAACTTTTTCCTAAACCAGTTTCACCACTAATAATATAAGAAGCTGAATTATTATATTTGATTAAACGATCATATGAAGCAATAAGCTTTTTTAAAATAACTTCATTCTCAGTACTTATATTCGTAATTCTTTTGTTTTTTATCATCGATAATTTCATATTAACAATTTTTTCATATAGCTTTACAGTTTCTTGTTCACATTTAATTTTTAAATTATTACTTAAAATATTGCTTATTGTACTATAAGCCTCAATCGCCTTATCATATTCATTTCTCTTTAAATATATTTTCATTATTTCGCGATACGATTCTTCATCATATTCATAATACTTTACTTTTTGAACAAGCATTTTTAATGCCGCATCCAAATCATCACTTTCTTGATATTCAAAAATTAATTTATCACAAGCATCAATATAAATATTAAGTAACTGTTCTTGAATTTTATTCATCCATTTTTGAAAGTTTGTCATTTTAATAAGTTTTAAATTGTCTAAAAACTTATCATATAATTCAATTACTTCGTGTGGATCATTTGATTTAATAAGTTTAAGATAATCACAATTATAAATATAATTAGGATTTAAAGCAATAATATTATTTCCTTCAGTTATAATAATATCCTTATCTAAAACCTTTCTTAATGTATACAAAGCATTTCTTAAATTCTTTCTAACTTCAGTTTCATCAACATTCTCCCACAACAAAGAAGCAACCTCTTTTCGTTGCACTTCATTATTAATTAATAAGTAAGCAAATAGTATTTCAGTCTTTTTAAATGGAAATTTAACTTCTTCATCATTTCTCTTTACTTTTACTTCACCAAGTAAATTAATATCAAATTTCATTAAAACACCTCAATCTTTTTGACACTTTATATTTTACCATATCTTTTTAAATAATAGTATGATTTAATAAAAAAAACGCACTTAGTATAACTAAATGCGTACGATAAAATAGGCAAGAAACAATAATAAAATCATGAATATAACAGAAAATAAATAGAAGATTATCATTAATGATTTGTCTTGTTTACTCATTTTAGGTTTAGCTTTAGGATTGTAATCGACCTCTAATGGATCAACTTCCTTAAAATTTAATTTGTATTCCGTAACAAGAGCTAAAGCACTATCATAATCAACCTTATGAATATCCATACATAATTTAATTGCTTTTTGTTTATTATTCCTTTTAATTTGTTTTATTACTTTTTTATCTAACTTTATTTCCATTTTACCACATTTGATTAACTTCAATTGTTTGTTGACGATCTGGACCGACTGAAATTAAAGATATTTTAACATTTGTTAATTCTTCAATACGTTTTAAATATTTTTGAGCATTACTTGGTAATTGTTCAAAACTAGTACATTTTGTAATATCTTCTTGCCACCCTGGCAAAGTTTCAAAAACTGGTTGACATGCTTCTAAATCAGAAATTAAAGCAGGAATATAGTCAATTTCCTCACCATTTAAAAGGTACTTTGTACAAATTTTAAGTTCTTTTAATCCTGATAAAACATCAAGCAACATAATCGAAAGATCACTTAACCCACTTACTCTTTTAGTATGTCTAATTACGACACTATCAAACCACCCAATACGACGAGCACGACCAGTTGTTGTTCCATATTCATGTCCACGTTCTCTAATATAACTAGCTGTATCCCCTTCGATTTCTGAGACAAAAGCACCTTCTCCCACTCTTGTTGAATAAGCTTTTACAATTCCCAAAACTTTTTCAATTTGATTTGGTCCAAAACCTGCTCCTGTTGCAACACCAGCTGCTGTTGGTGTTGATGAAGTTACAAAAGGATAGGTACCATGTTCAATATCTAATAAGGCACCCTGAGCACCTTCAAATAGCACACGTTTTCCTTCATTATATTTGTCTTCCAATAATTTTGCAGTATCGCAAACATATGGTCTAATAAACTCAACATATTCTTGATACTCTTCAAAAACTTTATCGGCATCAAACAGTGGCATATTATATGCTCTAAACATAATATTATGCATCTGGATATTAGCATGTAATTTCTTTTTAAAACTAGCTTCATCAATAAAATCACAAATGCGAATTCCGATACGATTATATTTATCAGTATATGTTGGACCAATTCCTTTTGAAGTTGTCCCAACTTTATCATCGCCTTTAATTTTCTCTTGAAGAACATCTAAGGCAATATGATACGATAGGGTAACATGAGCACGATTAGAAACAAAAAGATTATTTGTTTTAAAACCTGCTGCTTGAAGTTTTTCCACTTCAACTTTAAAAGCAATTGGATTAACAACCATTCCATTACCCATAATATTAGTTTTGTTGTCATTGAAAATACCTGATGGAATTAAATGTAATGCATATTTTTTCCCATCAAAGACAATGGTATGACCTGCATTATTTCCTCCTTGAAAACGCACAATTACATCAGCATTCTTTCCTAAGTAATCAGTTATTTTCCCTTTACCTTCATCTCCCCACTGCGTTCCTACAACAACGATATTTCTTGCCATTTTAATTATCTCCCTCTATTTTATTTATGATTGCACGAGCAATCCAGACACCATTTGCACCAGCTTGAGCTAAACCTCTCGTAAGGCCAGCACCATCACCAGCAAAATATAAATTCTTTATCTCACCTTCAAAGAATTGATCTACTTTTGGTCGTGATGAATAAAACTTAGCTTCAACACCATAAAACAATGTATGTTCATTAGCAATTCCTGGTGTGACATGATCTAATGCTTGCATCATTTCTATTAATGATTTCATCGTATTATATGGTAAAACCAATCCTAAATCACCAGGTACAGCTTCTTTTAATGTAGGTGTAATATAGCCTTCTTTTAAACGCTTATCAGTCGTTCTTCTTCCACGCAAAATATCACCATATTTTTGAATAATAATACTACCGTTACTCAGTTTGTTTGCTAAATCACTTATCTGAGTTGCAAATTCATTTGGTTGATTAAATGGATGATCAAATACATGTGAGACCAGCAATGCAAAGTTAGTATTATTAGAGCCTAGTTTAGGATCTTGATAGGCATGACCATTCGCTAGCATTGTTCCACTATGATTTTCAATTACAACATGACCTGAAGGATTTGAACAAAATGTTCTAACTGTTGTTCCTACTGAAGTATGGTAAATAAATTTACCTTCATAAAGATTATCATTAATCTCTTCCATTATTATATCACTTGTCTCTACCCTAACGCCAATATCAACTTGATTATTATACATTTCAACACCATATTTTTCTAAAACATTACTTAACCATTTTGAGCCATCACGACCGGGAGCTGCAACAACATATTTTGCATATATTTTTTTTTCGTCAGCTAAAACAATTCCCTTTATTTTCTTATCCTCAATGATAAAATCAGTTACTTTAGTTTTAAAAGCAAAATCTACTTTATCACTTAAATCTTTGTTAATATCTTTTAAAATTTTTAAATTTTGTTCTGTACCAAGGTGTCTAACTCGAGCTCTTAATAGTTTTAAACCAACTGCCCAACCTTTTTTTTCAATCTCTTTAACTCTATCAGTTGTTGGATCAGTAATGATTGTTGTTGCTCCATGGGCAAGATTAATTGAATCTACATATTCAATTAACTCTTCAACTTGATTTTCACCTAAATAGTCGACAAGCCAACCACCAAACTCACTTGTAATATTAAACTTCCCATCACTATAGGCACCCGCTCCACCAAAACCAGCTGTTATAGAGCAAGCAGGTTTACACCCAACTTGTTTTTTCCCATTAACAATATTCTCGGGACATTTCTCTATTTTCTTTTCTAAAATTGGACAACTACGCTGCTTGATATCTAAACCTTTATCAACAAGGAGTATTTTTAAATCCTTATTTTTTTGATACAGTTCATAACATGTAAAAATGCCTGCTGGTCCCGCACCGACAACAATCACATCATAATTTTCTAACATTTTATAGGGCCTCCCTTGCCAATAAAAAAAGGTAACAAAAAGCAAATATAACGCTTGTTACCTATTGTATGAAAGTCTTCTTCCATACCACCATCTAAATTATACAACACAAGTTATAGAGTGTCAAATTTAAATTTTAAAACTTTAAAATTAAATTATTATTAGTAATTATTAATTATAACTATCTTTACTATACTATTAATATTTTTAATAAATTGCTTTGTATATTGACTAATGGTATAATTAATTTGAGAATAACTAACTTATTATTTCACTAAATATCCTTATTGTTTAGGATATTATTACTTAAGAAAGGAGTTTTAACAATGACATTTAAAGAATGGATTAAAGAATTTGAAGATCGAGATCATCCATTTGCGGAAATTGCCAAAGCAATTTATGAAGATAATGATTTCCCAACTGACGATGATTATGAAAAAATAATTGATTATATCAACAAGCGTGTTGATGATAATAGTAAAATTCAATCATTTAACGATGCAATTGAAGAATATAATAGAACAAAAAAATAAAAGTCTAACTTTTATTTTTTTATGCTATACTATTTTAAAGGAGTTGTTAATATGAATAATTTTGATGAAATACTAGATCGACGTCAATATCATGCTATTAAATTTAAAGATCTAAGCACTGATTACTTAATGTTAGGTACTGCTGATATGGACTTTAAATCATCTTCAGCTGTTCAAGATGCCTTATTAAAAAAAGCACAACAAGGAAATTATGGTTATGAGTTAAAAAGTGCTGATTACTATCAAGCTATTATTGATTGGTATCAAAGACATTACAATTGGCAAATAACTAAAGAGATGATCGCTGTTGCTCCAGGAATTTGGACAAGCTTAAAAATGTGCATTGATACTTTCTCACAAATTGGTGATAAAATTTTAGTTCACTCACCTACTTTTCACCCTATAGTTAATATTGTTAAAAAAAGTCAAAGAGAATTAGTTATTAATGATTTAATTTATAAAAACAATTATTATTCTATTAACTTTGATACTCTTGAAAAGCAATTAAAAGATAATATTAAAATATTTATTTTAATAAATCCTCATAATCCATCCGGTCGTGTTTTTACAAAAGATGAATTAATTAAAATTGGTGAATTATGCTTAAAATATAATGTTTTAGTTATTAGTGATGAAGTTCATGGTGGAATTGTTTTTGATAACAATAAGCACCTTCCTTTTGGAAGTATTAATAAAACCTTCTCAACTAATTCAATTATTATTAACTCTGCCTCAAAAGCCTACAATCTTCAAGGTTTAACTCATGCCTATTTAATTATTGCAAATAATGAATATCGTGAGCAGTTTGAAGAAACGCTATCATGTTATGATTTAGATTTCGCAACTAATATTTTTAGTATGACGGCATTAAAAGCAGCTTATAATGAAAGCGATCAATGGTTACAAGATGTTAATAAGTATTTACAAAACAATTTAGATTATCTTGATAACTATTTAAAAGAAGAGCTTTCACAAATAAAATTGATTCGTCCTGAAGCTAGTTATTTAGCGTGGTTAGATATTTCTGCACTAAGATTGTCTACTAGTGAAATTAAAGAATTATTTATTAATAAAGCCAAAATGTATTTTTCATTTGAAGAAAGCTTTAATATGCATGAAGGTAACTTTATAAGAATTAACTTTGGTTGTCCACTTAGCGTTCTACAAGAGGCTTTAAAACGCCTTAAAGAAGTGTTACAAGATTTTGAATAAGAAGGAGAATTATATGAAATATGAAGGTATAATCTATCGTCCTCCAAGTGAGGCGCGCAGCTTGTTAATACAAGTTACAATTGGATGTTCACATAATAAGTGCACCTTTTGTTCAATGTATCAAGATAAACAATTTAGAATACGAAAATTGGAAGATATCTTAAATGATATCGATGAGATAGTAGACAAAGAAAGTATAACTAAAGTATTTCTTTGTGATGGTGATGCATTAGTAGTACCAACTAATGATTTAATTGTAATCTTAAAAAAAATTAAACAACAGCTACCCAATGTTAAGCAAGTATCTAGTTATGCAACCTTTCAAGATATTCAAAGAAAGAGTCTGGCTGAGTTAACTTTACTATATGAAAATGGTTTAACACTACTATATTTGGGTGCTGAGTCTGGTTTAGATCTAGTTCTTAATAATATCAATAAGAAGATTAGTGCTCAAGAAATGATTGAGGCCAGTAAAAAAGCCCAGGCTGCAAAAATGAAGTTAAGTATTATGATTATTGTAGGCTTAGGTGGTAAAGCCTTATCTAGAGAGCATGCCCAAGCTAGTGCTACTTTACTCAATCATATTAATCCTGATTTTGTCGGTTTATTAACCTTGATGATTATTGAAACAACACCACTCTATCAACAAGTGCAAGAAAATAAGTTTATTCCTTTAACGCCACGAGAGTCAATTGAAGAAATACGAATAATTATTGAAAACCTTGAAATAACAAATTGTTTATTAAGTTCAAGCCACATTTCAAATTATCTTAACATTAAAGGTTATTTTAGAGAAGATAAAGCTAAAGTATTAAATGAAATTGATAATTTTTTAATCCAAAATAAAGAGCTTAAAGAAGGTTATCAAGCACTCTAGATAGTATAGTATAGTTTTTGAAGGTCTATTCTTTTAAAAACTTTTTTATTGTCTTTTTAATTTCTTTTAAAATAACTATTCTGCTTAATGGTTTACTTATTTAGTAATTTGTCGTATAATCAAAGACAGTGACAAATATATGTTTAAGCTCTATTTTTTTTGCATATTAATGTTAAAATTTAGTTAGTTAAATAAAAGGATGGTTAATAAATGTTGTTTCTTAGTCTAGCAATTATATTAGTGTCAACAAAAGTGCTAGGAATGCTTTGTAATAAAATCGGCATGCCCGGCGTTTTAGGGTATATTCTTGCGGGTATTATTCTTGGTCCAATGGTATTAAATGTTGTTTCTTCCACTTCAGAGATAAAATTATTAGCACAGATTGGTGTTATTTTCTTAATGTTTTATGCAGGACTAGAAACTAATACTGAAGAATTTAAAAGAACTGCCCTACCTTCTACTCTAGTAGGTGTCGTTGGTGTTATCGCTCCTTTAATTCTAGGTTATTTTACAGCTGGTTTTTTCTTTGATGATTTTTGGACAAAGATATTTATTGGTGTAATTTTGACAGCAACAAGCGTTAGCATCACTGTTGAAACACTAAGTGAAATGGGGAAATTAAAAGGAAAAGTTGGTAATATAATTCTTGGAGCAGCTATTATTGATGATATTATTGGTCTAGTTATTGTCTCAATTACTGTATCTTTAATAGCAAATAGTGGCGGAGGCATAGATGGTCATTCTTTAGCTAGTGTCTTTGCGAATATTGGTGCTTTCGGCTTAATAGCTCTTGCTGTATTATTCTTTGTACCCCGACTAATTAAGTCATCAGGTCTTGATTTTTCAAGAAAAGGAGCAACTCCTTTAGTTTTAGCTTTTGCATTACTTCTTGCCTTTACATCAGATTTTTTTGGTATCGCAGAAATAATCGGATCATTTGTTGCAGGATTAACTTTATCATCAATTAAAGGAAAACGAAAAATAATTAGTAATATTAAAACTATTTCTACAAATTTTCTATCTTTAATCTTCTTTGCGAATATTGGTTTAGAGGCAGCTATTCATGGCTTAACACCAACGATTGTTTTAATGATTGTCGCTTTAACTTTTATTGCAATTATTAGTAAACTAATTGGATGTGGTTTTGCCGCTAAAGTATTTAGAATGAGCAATCGCCAAGCGATTCAAATTGGCTCAGGAATGGTATCTCGTGGCGAGGTTGCTATTATAGTTGCAAATATTGGACTTTCACAAAATATTATTGATCAGGATACTTTTGTTATAATGCTTGCAGTTACTGTTTTAACAACTGTTATTGCACCTATATTATTAAAATTTGCTTTCGCAGAATAGTATCACTATTTAATTTAGACAAAAAAAAGCCTTAAAATATGGCTTTTTTTATTTATTGGTAGAATTTCAAAATCATTACTGAGGAATACATACTAATTTAATATTATAAATAAATCAATATCATCACACTTGCATAGTAATGGTTTTCTAATTCAATTACACAAAAAAAGTAAGTCACAACAGCAACTTACTTTCTATTACTAGTCATTTAAATAAATATTTTCAATTAATTGTTTACCAGTTTTTGTTTTAAAGATATTTCTCATTCCTGCTTCAATGCTAGCTTTATCTAAACCACTCTCTTCTGCATTAACAATAAAGTCAGCCTCCAATAAAATTCTATGGACTAGATCATTTTCAATTGAATAAGTATGATGATTCTCAACAACATATGTCACTCTCTCAATTATTTCATTTGAATAACAAAGTTTTTGAAGAAATGGAACCACAAGTTCACGACTTTCTCTTTCTTGATAGTTTCCTGTCGTATTTCCATACTTAATTCTGCATGTAGGACATGAAATGTCATGAACAATTGCTGAAACATTTAAAATTTCTTGTTCATTAGCACTTAATCCTTCCTCTTCTCCAATTAATCTTGCATAGGTATAAACCTTAAGCAAATGTGTAATGTCATGAATATCTCCTTTTGAATATTCAATCATTGCAGTTAATGTTTTATTATTTTTAGACATAATAAAAACTCCTTTCATTTT
>JAJDGJ010000030.1 GCA_030265585.1 Erysipelotrichaceae bacterium OttesenSCG-928-M19
GTTAGATTATAGTTAAAAAACACTTTTTTTGTTATAATAAAGGTGCTGAGGTGATAACATTGGATTATGAAAAATTAACCCCAATGATGAGACAATATTTAGAAGTTAAAGAGAAATATCAGGATACAATTTTATTTTATCGTTTAGGTGATTTTTATGAAATGTTTTTTGATGATGCCCTTGTTGCCAGCAAGGCCTTGGAAATCGCCTTAACAGGACGTAATGCTGGTCTAGAAGAGCGTGTACCGATGTGTGGTGTTCCTTTTCATTCTAGTGAACCATATATAAAAAAGCTTTTAGATCAAGGTTATAAGGTAGCAATCTGTGAACAGTTAGAAGATCCACAAACAACAAATAAGATTGTTAAACGTGATGTCGTTAAAATAATAACACCAGGAACGACATTGGAGTTAGATGATAGTAGTTATAATTTCATAATGTGTCTTGATGATACTAAAGCAAATTATTATTATTTAGCTTTATGTGATTTAAGCACAGGTAAATTAAAGGCTGTGGAAATAACTAAAGATAAACAGCAGCTTTATAATGAGATTAAAGCTTATCAAATAAAAGAAATTGTCGTTAGAAATAACTTTGATACAAGTCTATTTAATGAATTGATTAAGTCATATAAATTATTAATATCATTTACCAATGAAAGTAATGATAATTTACATGAAGTTATTAGTAGTATTGATAAGAAGTTTCAAGTGGCTTTTAATAACTTATTGCATTATGTTGAAGCAATGCAAATGGATAAATTAGATTATTTTATGGAGGTTGAATATTTAACTAATGATCATATGAAGTTAGATTTTTCAAGTCGTTTTAATTTAGAATTAACGACTACAATAAAAAACAATTCGAAATATGGAACTTTATATTGGTATTTAGATAAAACTAAGACAGCAATGGGCTCACGTTTATTAAAAGAGTTTATTGAGAATCCGCTTATTAATTATGATTTAATTATTGAGCGTCAAGATTTTGTGAAGTCATTATTAAATAATTTTATCGTTGCTCAAGAGCTTGCTGTTGATTTGCGTGATGTTTATGATATTGCTCGTATTGCAGCTAAAATAGGATTGCAAAGTGTTACTCCTAAGGAATTATTGTGGTTGAATAATTCCTTAAAGAAAGCTCAAGCAATAATGGAGAAATTAGTGGTTATTAATGATGAAATAATCTATCAATATTTAAGTGAGGTTGATTTAGTCAGTGAGTTAGCTGATTTGATTGAAATTACGATTACTCCTAATATTTTAGCTGGTGATAATGAGAAAATTATTAATGATGGTGTTAATGAACAATTAGATAGTTATCGTAAAACATTAAATGAGAGTACGACTTGGTTGTTGGAGTTTGAAGCTAAACAAAAAGAGTTGACAAATATTAAAAACTTAAAAGTTAAATATAATAAGGTATTTGGTTATTATATTGAAGTTAGTAACGCTAACAAGAATATGATTAAAGAAGAATTTGGTTATGTTCGCAAGCAAACTTTAACTAATGCTGAGCGTTATATTAACAGTGAATTGAAAGAACAAGAGTCATTGATTTTAAATGCTCAAGAAAATGTAACTAGTTTAGAATTAGAACTGTTTAATGAGTTTAAAAAGAAGCTTAGTCAATATACGACAAGACTACAAAAATTAGCTCAACAATTAGCCTATTTGGATGTTATGCAAAGTTTTACAATAATTGCTAATCAATATGGTTTTAGTTGTCCTACTTTTAATAAAGATAATCAAATTGAGGTACTTGATTCTTTTCATCCAATTGTTAAAGCAATTGACCAGGATCATGATTTTATCAACAATGATTTTATTATTGCTAAAAAAACTAATGTTTTATTAATTACAGGACCTAATATGGGTGGTAAATCAACCTATATGCGCCAATTAGCATTAATAGTTATCATGGCACAAATTGGTAGTTTTGTACCAGCCCATCAAGCAAACTTAATGATCTTTGATCAAATCTTTACGCGAATTGGTGCTAGTGATGATATTATACAAGGACAATCAACTTTTATGGTTGAAATGTTAGAGGCTAGTAATGCGATATTAAATGCGACTAAGAGTAGTTTAATTCTTTTTGATGAAATAGGTCGTGGCACAGCAACTTATGATGGTATGGCTATTGCCTGGGCAATGTTAGAGTATCTAAGTCAAAAAAAGCAAGCAAAGTTATTATTCTCAACTCATTATCATGAATTGGTTGCACTGGCTGATACTAATGAGAGTATCAAAAATTATCATGCTAGTGTGTTAGAAAACAATCAAGAAATAACCTTTACTTATAAAATCAAAGAAGGTAGTATTGATAAATCATATGGTATTCATGTTGCTAAACTAGCCAATCTACCTGAGACAATTATTAAACGTGCTTATCAGCTTTTAGAAAGCTTTGAACAACAAGATAATGTGAGTTTACAAACACCACAGTATATCGAGGTTGCTGATAATAAATATGATGATATTATTGCAATGATTAAAGAGATCAATGTCAATGATTTAAGTCCTATTAATGCTTTAATTGCTTTGGAGTCATTACAACAGAAGGTGAGTGAGAAAGATGAATAAGATTAAAATTATGTCTACTGATCTAGCCAATAAAATTGCTGCTGGGGAAGTGATTGAAAATCAAGCTAGTATTGTTAAAGAATTAGTTGAGAATAGTATCGATGCTAAAGCTAAAAAAATAGAAATTCTTTTATTAGATAGTGGTTTTCAATTAATTCAAGTTATTGATAATGGTAAAGGGATGTCAAAGGATGATTTATTACTTTGTTACAAACCTCATGCAACTTCTAAATTAGAAAGCTCTTATGATTTATTTAATATTGATACTTTAGGTTTTCGTGGTGAGGCACTAGCGAGTATTGCTTCGATTGCTAAAGTTAAAATATCATCTAATGATGGTGAATCTGATGGTTATAATTTAGATATTAATGAGGATAGTTTAACTGAAGGCTATCAAAAACAAGGAACAAAGGTTGCTGTTTATAATCTTTTTTATAATGTTCCAGCTCGTTTAAAGTATCTTCATTCTCAAAAATCTGAACTTGCTAATATTATCGATATTATTGGTAGCTTTGCTTTAATTCACCCTGATATTGCCTTTTCGCTTGTTAATGATAATAAAATTTTATTAAGTACACCAGGCAACAATGAACTATTACAAGTAATTAATAATATTTATTCTTTAGATATTACTAGAAATATGGAAGTTTTTAATTATGAAAATAATGATTTTAAATTGTCAGGTTATTTAGGTAATAATAAAGCGACTAGATCTAATAAGCGTGGTATTCATATTTTTATTAATCAACGTCTTGTTTATAATAAAGAGCTAGAAAATGCTATTATTAGAGGCTATGGTGATTATTTGATGGAGAAAAGATATCCTATTATTGTTTTAAACATTACTTGTGATTATCAATTGATTGATGTTAATGTCCATCCTGCAAAATTGGAAGTAAGGATTGCTAATATTGAAGACTTAGTTAAATTAATCGAGGATAGTATTAAAGATGTTTTTAAGATTAGTAAACAAACTTTTATTACTAAACCAGCTTTTATACAACCAAGTATGGAATTTAGTTATGTAAGCCAGTCTGAGAAACCGACACCAATTAATTATCCAAATCAAAAAAATTCAGCTTCTATTACTAATAATAGTTTTGAGATTGAGACACCTAAGTTGTTTAAGCAGGAAGAAGAAAAAATAAGCGATAATATTAAAGAAAATAGCCATGATACTAATTATGTTGAAGAGATTAAAGATGTTGACTTTGTAGAAGAAACTACTAGTGAATATGTTAGTAAAACAACTAGTGAAGTAATAGAAATTGAAAATAAAATTTCTTTAAATGTTATTGGTCAATTTGATGCTACATATATTTTAGCTCAAAGTGAACGTGGACTTCATTTAGTTGATCAACATGCTGCTATGGAAAGAATTAATTATGAGAAATTATTAAAAAATGTTAGTGAAGCTAAACTAGAATATCAAGAGTTAATAACGCCAATTATTATTCCTCTAACACTATCTGAAAAAGTTAAAGTTTTAGTCTTAAATCGTGTTTTAAGTGAGGTAGGTATCAATGTTGAGGAACAAGCGAATAATGATTTAATTGTGAGACGTTTACCATCTTGGGTTGATAATAATAAGGCAAGTGAATACGTTGAAGCAACAATTGATTATGTTTTAGCTTTGAAGGATGTTAAGATAACTGATATTAAAAAAGAAAACTTAATTATGGCTAGTTGCAAAATGTCTTTAAAAGCTAATCATCCACTATCTGTTCTTGAACAACAAGCTTTATTAGATAAATTAATTGCCACTAATAATTATGATCATTGTCCTCATGGACGACCAATTATTGTGACATTGTCAAGGTTAGAAATAGATAAAATGTTTAAGAGAGTAATTTAAAAAGGTCTGTTTAAAGACCTTTTATTTGCACTAAATTTAAATACGTTATTTGAGTGTTTATTACTTGCTAATAAGACTAAATTCAACTATAATATTTTATAGATATTTTTTACACATTTTAATTCAATTTGCAGAGGTGTGAATTGAATTTTGTTTATTAAGAAGGGTTAAAAAGGTGAAGATATGAATGATAAAATCATAGTTAAAGGAGCACGAGTTAATAATTTAAAAGATGTTAACTTAGAAATACCGCGTTCTCAATTAGTAGTTTTTACTGGTTTAAGTGGTAGTGGAAAATCTTCATTAGCATTTGATACAATTTATGCTGAAGGACAAAGAAGATATGTTGAGAGTTTGAGTGCGTATGCGCGTCAATTTTTGGGTAATACTGATAAACCTGATGTTGATTCGATTGAGGGCTTGTCACCAGCGATCTCAATTGAACAAAAAAC
The DNA here is from genome assembly GCA_030265585.1 of Erysipelotrichaceae bacterium OttesenSCG-928-M19. GTDB lineage: Bacteria > Bacillota_I > Bacilli_A > JAJDGJ01 > JAJDGJ01 > JAJDGJ01. The sequence goes on from JAJDGJ010000030.1 coordinate 4,893, forward strand.
GACACATAATAACCCTCGTTCAACAATTGGAACTGTCACTGAAATTTATGATTATCTTCGTTTGTTATATGGTCGTATTGGGCGTGTTTATTGCCCTGAACATGGTGTGGAGATTGCATCACAAACGATAAAGCAAATGGTTAATCAAATTATGAAATTACCACAAGAAACTGAGTTTTTTATTGCAGCACCAATTGTCAAATTAAAAAAGGGTACTCATAAAGAAGTGATAAGCGATTTATTGTCAAAAGGTTATGTTAGAGCTTTTATTGATGATAGTCATCGTCCAGTTATGTTAGAGGATGTTAAAGAGTTAGATAAGAATAAAAAACATACGATTGAGGTAGTTGTTGATCGTATGAAAATTAGAGATAATATTGTGGAAAGATTGCATGATTCTTTAGAAATGGTTTTAAAGTTAAGTGATGGAATTGCCTATATTGATTATTTTGAGAATAAAGATGATGAAGAGACAAAGCGTTTGACTTTTTCAGAAAACTTTGCCTGTGATATTTGTGGTTTTTCAATACCTAACTTAGAACCTCGTCTCTTTTCTTTTAACTCTCCTTTGGGTGCTTGTCCTGATTGTAAAGGGTTGGGAATTAAAATGGAAGTTGATATTAATTTGTTGATACCTGACTTTGAATTATCAATTAATGAGGGTGGTATAAAGTATTATGCAAATACAATTCATACTGAAAATATCGAAGCTCAACAGTTTCGAAAATTATGTGATTACTACAAGATTGATTTGGATAAGCCACTAAAAGATTTTAGTGATGATGAAAGGGCTATTATTTTGAATGGTTCAAAAGAACCAATTAAATATACTATTGTAAGCTCTTCTGGTAATATATCACAAAAAACGGATTACTTGGAAGGTGTTCAAAGTTTAATTGAAAGAAGATATGATAGTACTACATCTGAATGGTCAAGAGAGTGGTATCGTTCTTTTATGTCGGAATTAACATGTCAATCATGTCAGGGAAGTCGATTATCAAAGGAAGCTTTATCGGTTAAAGTTGGTGGTAAGAACATTTATGAGTTTACAATTATGTCAATTGATGAAGCTTTAGAGTTTGTTGAAAATTTAGAATTGAATGAGACTGAACAAGCTATTAGTAATTTAGTTATTAAAGAGATTAAGTCACGTTTAAATTTCTTGATGAATGTTGGCTTAGAATATTTATCTTTAGCTCGAACAGCAGGTACGTTATCTGGTGGTGAAGCACAAAGAATTAGACTTGCTACCCAAATTGGTTCGGCTTTAACAGGGGTATTATATGTTTTAGATGAACCTAGTATCGGATTACATCAACGTGATAATGCACGTTTAATTAATACGTTAAAAGACATGCAAAGATTAGGAAATACAATGATTGTCGTTGAGCATGATGAAGATACAATTAGAGCTGCTGATCATATCGTTGATATCGGTCCAGGGGCAGGAGCTAATGGTGGGGAAATTGTTGCACAAGGAACAGTTGAAGATTTATGTAATAATAAAAACAGTATTAGTGGTGAGTACTTAGCTGGTAAAAAATATATTGCTTTACCTCAGAAAAGAAGAAAGGGGAATGGTAAGTATTTAGAGATTACTAAGGCTAGCGAAAATAATTTAAAAGATATTGATGTACAATTTAAATTAGGTGCTTTAAATATTGTTACTGGAGTAAGTGGTAGTGGAAAATCTACTTTAGTTAATGAAATATTATATAAAGCACTGGCTAATAAATTATATAAAAATAAACAACGCGCTGGTAAGTATAAAGAAATTAAGGGGTTAGAGCATATTGATAAAGTAATCGAGATTTCACAAGATCCGATTGGAAGAACGCCACGCTCAAATCCAGCTACCTATACTTCAGTATTTGATGATATTAGAGATTTGTATGCGATGTCACCAGAAGCCAAAGCTCGTGGCTATCAAAAAGGACGCTTTAGTTTTAATGTTAAAGGTGGTCGTTGTGAGGCTTGTCAAGGTGATGGTGTCATTAAGATTTCAATGCATTTTCTACCTAATGTTTATGTTGTCTGCGAAGAATGTAATGGTAAAAGATACAATGATGAAACATTACAAGTTACTTTTAAAGGTAAAAATATTGCAGATGTTTTAGATATGCGTGTTGAAGAGGCAGTTGAGTTTTTTAAAGCAATGCCAAAGATAAGTCGTAAGTTAAAGATGATTGAATCAGTTGGTTTAGGCTACATTAAATTGGGTCAAAGTGCGACAACTTTATCTGGTGGTGAAGCACAAAGAATTAAATTAGCAACGGAACTACAAAAAGTTCCTACTGGCAAGACTATTTATATTTTAGATGAGCCGACAACAGGATTACATATTGATGATGTTAAAAAATTAATGAAAGTTTTAAATACGATTGTTGATAATGGTGATACGGTTATTATTATTGAACATAATTTAGATGTTATTAAATTAGCTGATCATATTATTGATTTGGGTCCTGAAGGTGGTAAGAATGGTGGTACAATTGTTGGAACAGGGACACCCGAGGATATTATTAAAATTAAAGAGAGCTATACGGGACATTATCTAAAACAAACGATTGAGCGTGATCAAAAAAATAATAATTATTAAATGATTAGTGTAATCAAAATGATTGCACTTTTTTAATGCAATGTTTAATTATTTAGGATAGAATAATAATAAGGAGTGATTAGAATGAAAACTAATGTAATGAGAATTTTAGATCAACATAAGATAGCCTATAAAGTCCATGATTACTCTAAATCAGGTGCTATTAGTGGCTTAGATGTAGTTGCTGTTTTAAATCAATCAGCAGCCAAAGTCTTTAAAACTTTAGTGACAGTAAGTAAGAGTGGTAATCATTATGTTTTTGTGATTCCAGTTAATAAAGAGCTAGACTTAAAAAAAGCAGCTAAAGCAGTTAATGAAAAAGCAATCACCATGATTAAAAGTAAAGATTTGCAACTACTTACTGGTTATGTTCATGGTGGGTGTTCGCCACTTGGAATGAAAAAAAGCTTTTCAACAGTAATTGATGAAAGTGTCAATAAACTTGAAACATTTTGTTTTAATGGTGGTAAAATTGGTTATCAGGTAGAGTTAAATATTACTGATTTAAGAAAAGCTTTGAACTTTTCTGTAGCAGATATTGCACTTTAAAAACAATTAATGTCTCGTTATTAAAATTATTTATTAAGGATTGGATAATTTTTAAAGAAAAAGTAAAAAAAGGTGATAA
>JAJDGJ010000031.1 GCA_030265585.1 Erysipelotrichaceae bacterium OttesenSCG-928-M19
ACCAATTTTGTATTCTTTACTATTAATTTCTAAAATTAAGTGATCAGAGCTTGATCCTAATACCTTAACTTTATCATCTAAAGGAATTAAATCATCCTGTGAGATGTCTTGGCGACCTATAGCAACAATTGCTCTTGTGTGGATTCCAACGTCATCATATTCAACTGTTTCACCAAAAGCATTAACTCCTTGTTGTCCAATAGGGTAAGAAGGCTTTTCTTTTAACTCAATAATTTGAGCTTCTAATTGAAAAATATCATCGTGCATATTAGGAATCAATTGTGAATAGGCGGCTTCTATTCCACTAATGAAAGCATCACCGATTCTTAAATTTGTAATTTCTTTAGGTAGATTATTTTCAAAATGTAAATAGATACTACTTGAATTACCACCAGAAATATGCGGTATTTCAATTGAAAATTCTTTTTCTATGTCTTCTTTAATTTTAACTAATAATTCTAAAGTCTCTTTAGTTGGAATAATTGAACCATAACAAGTAACGTTTGTTCCAATTCCAATTAGATTAATATTTTTAAAAGATAAAATTTCTTTAACAAATGCTTTATAATCTGAATCAAACATAATTCCTTCTCTTAAGTCACCAACATCAATCATTAAAATGATGTCATGAGTTAAGTTTGCCTTTTCACAAGCTTCATCTATTAATCTAATCGTTTCAATTTCTGAGTTTAGAGAACGATCAGCGTATTTAATTAATTCATCAATTTCACTTGCCATAGGTAGACGTAATTGCATTGTAGTTACATCAGGGAATCTTTCTTTAATAATTTTTAGATTAATACTTCTTGAATCCGCAAAATGACGTACACCACATTGATATACAACATCTAAAATTGGTTTATAAGCACTATATGCTTTTGTAACAACAAAAACTTCATCAAGATTTTTAAGTTCACTTCTAAGATATTTAATATTATGTTCTAGATGCTTTAAATTTATATTTATTCTTGGGTACAATGTAGTGACCTCCTCATGATATTGACAGCTGCTTTTTTATTAATTTTTGAAATTATTCCAGCACTAGCTAAAATGTAATCAAAATCTTTTAGGATATTAACTTGTTTAGTAGGTAATAATTTAGTGTCTGCATTTCTATTAATAATATCTTGAACAAGTTGTTCTGTATTTGGTAATCTTGTTAAAGCACCACCGGTTAAAACAACATGTTGAACACTTGTCAAATCTTTTCCTTCAGCCATTTTTTTAGCACCAGATATTGTAAACAAGTTTCTAAAATCACCAGCATGGCGAAGTAGTGATGTTTCAGTTGCATATTCACATAATAGTAATGTGAATTGAATTTCTAATTCTGTTTCTGGAATAGGCTTAATATTCTCATATAAAGAATTAAGTTCATCATCACTAATATTTAATTTCTTGGCCATTTCGCGATGATTTAAAGCTTGCCAAATATTCTTAGCATTAACATAGAGACCTAAGTCACCTTCAACAGTACGCTTTGCCTCTGGTTCAGGATTAATTAAGATTTTAGTTATTTCTTGTGAGCCTTCAGTAACTGAATGGATATCAGTTGTAGCTCCACCAACATCAATTGTAACTAAATCACCAATAGCTTCCTTAAGAACCTTGCTAGCTTCCATAACAGCTCCTGGTGTAGGAATTATATGTTGATTAACCATCTCTCTTATTTTGGACATCCCTTTAGCTTTAGTAATATGTTTTTCAAAAGTATCATGAATTATTTTACGGACCGGTTCAACATTTAAGACATCAATTGATGGATAAACATTTTCTGTAATTGAAACTAGCTCTTCAGCATCATATTCTTTAGCAAGAAATCTAATATCATCTTGATTAGCTATATTACCACAATAAATAATTGGGACACCAAGCTCTAATTCAAGAATTTTTTGCATATTAGTTAACGCTGTTGTTTTTTCACCGTAATCAACACCACCAGCAACTAAAATAATGTTTGGTGGTTCTTTTTTAAGTTTTAATAAGTCTAATTCGCTCATTATTCCAGCTGTAATATTTTGAATATTAGAACCAGCTCCTAAAGCTGCTTCTTTAGCAGCTTTAGCAGTCATTTCATAAACTAGTCCATGAACACTCATCTTCAAACCACCTGCGGCAGATGAAGTAGCTAAGAAATTATCATATTCAAGATTATCAACTTCTAAATTTTTCTTAAGTTCATTGATCGCTTGTTCTAAACCAATATTAACATCATCTTCTTCAATAGTAGTACGATACTGTCCTTGACCAACAAAAATAGGGGATTCACTATCAACTTGATCAAAAGCATTTACAACTGTTGTTGTACTTCCTATTTCAGCAACTAAAATATCGATCTTCAATTTATTTTCCTGCTTTTTCTTGAAGTGCTTTTACTAGTGCAGTTGCAACATGGATACCTTTTGTTCCACGTCCAAATGCTGCATCAACACCATTTTTAAGAGCTAGTTCAGGAGTTACTTGAGTACCACCAACAATGATAACTAATTTATCTCTAACACCTTTTTCAGTTGCATAATCAACTAATTTTTTCATGTTACGATAGTGAATATCATCATGAGAGATGATTGTTGAAATTAAAATTGCTTGAGCATTTAATTCAATTGCAGCATCTACCATTTTTTCAATTGGTACTGATGTTCCCATATATTCATATGTAATTCCATATTTTTCAATACCACCATGTTTAATATCAATGATTTCTCTTAATCCAACAGAGTGCTCATCTTCACCGATTGTTCCAGCAACAACAAGGACTGGGTTATCTAAAACAAAATCAGCAATTTCTTTTTCTGACATTTCTTCTGGATCAACAGGAATTACTAAAGAATCAATATCAATATCAAAAGGTACTTTACCTTTAAATTGAACTCTTGTTCCTTCAGCAGGGTGAAGGATCTCAGTATGAATTACTTCAACATCTTCTAAATTCATTTTATGTCCAACTTCTAAAGCTGCTGCTTGAGCAATATTCTTTGAAGTAGGGAAGAATAGATCAACAGCAACAATTCCGTCTGCTAACCATTCAACTTCTGGTTTAAGTAAATTTGAATTACGATATTTCTTATTTTCTTCCATACGAACATGAACATTATCATTTTCATCTAATTCATCAATGAAAGTGATTAAATCAGCATTTTCTAATGTGCATTCACCAATTAATTCTAAATGGTTTTTAACTCCATATTGTTTAAAGTTATTGTATCCGTAGTGAGCTGCAACTGGAGCTAGATAATCTTCGTCTCTAACAAAGATTGCATCAGCACCGATTCCACCTTCAGGATCACGAGCAATACCATCACCATTACGTTCAGGGAATAATCCACTGTCAATAAATGCTGCATTTCCTACTGCTGCAAAGTAACCACCTTGTTTGATGATATCTTCCATATAAAGAATAGCTCTTTCTTTTAGATAACGAACTTCTTTACCAAGATCACCTTCTAAGTTTAGGTTAACTAATTCTTTTAAGTTATCCATACCAATTAAAGCTTGTTTTGCTGTATCAACAGCTTCAATATTATAAATATGCCAAGGAACATTTCTTCCTTCATCAGGCGTAATTGTTGATTGAACATCTGCACTTGTTAAACGTGAAATTAATAAGTTTAAAACATGAGTAACTGTTGCTTCACGAGTAGATGAATCCATATATTTTGTATTCATTTGTGCTCTCATTTTATATTTAGAGAATAAATTTCTTAAAGCAATTGCATAAGGTAGATTCAATCTAATATCTGGTGCCGGTGCTGCTGCAGGTGGCACTGTTGATAATAAAATATTTTCTGGTTTAATTCCAATTTTTTCAGAGAAAAGGGAATTAATAGCATGTTGCACTAATAATTCAGGCATAACATTCCATGCATCTTTAGCAGTTGCATTGGCATTATGAGCCCCATCAATTTGTGCAATGTTAGCATATTGAATAATTTTCTTTGACTCAGCAGCATCAACAAATGATCTAACCATATTAATATTACGGTATAAAACATTATATTGTGGATCCTGGTGAGCTCCGTTAACTCCTTCTTCAGCAAACATAACAGCAATCTCTGGCCCAGCAACCCCAGAAATATATGAGTGATAATTAATTGGACGTCCAACTTCTTCTTCAATCATATCTAAGGCTTTACGTTGTGCTCTAACTTGTTTTCTAGTTACAGGAATTCCACCTACACCTTGAGTTGTACCTTCAATAAGACCATCAAAGTGTGATTGTCCTGCAGTTCTAATTACCATGATATGGTCAGCACCATGCCAAGCTGCCATTCTCATACGTCTAATATCATCTTCAAAACGTCCTGATGCTATTTCTGTAGTAATAACGCTATCAGGTTGTGGATCAATGTTTTGTAAACTACGTGCAGATGGTAGAGGAACAGAATTTTTTAATGGTGATCCACTTTGATAATATACGAAATCTCCATATTCATGTGCTCCGGCATCACGCCATGTCCAACCACGACCAGGATGTTTAGGACGATAATTTTCAATATCTTTTAAAATTTCTTCAATGTCTATTTTTTTATTGATATCCATAATTATTTATCTCCTTTAAAATATTTTATTACACTATCCCAGTATTTGTCTTCAAGCAGACCAAATCCTGCGTCTTTAATTGAAACATTGTTTTCTTTTGAAGCTACATAAACTACATGTCCAGCTCCTTTAGCCATTAAACCATGATCCATAACTTTTTCAACTAATGCTTTTGCCTCAATTGATGAAAAACCAAGACGTAATAGTACTGATCTCTCAACAGAAGGCGTTGTATTTTTTTCAGAAAGATCTAGCAATGGTGCGATAATTTCTTCAGTTAACGCCCAAAACTTATCATGAATTTCTTGATCACTTAAATTTTCTAAGTGTTTGCGATCTTCAAAAAATGTATCTTCTTTTCTTTGTACGCTCATTTTATACCTCCAAAGTTTGTAATAATTTATCTAACTTGTCTTTATTAATTTTTAATTCATCTTGTAAATATTGGATTTCAACATTTGTTAAATCACTTATTTTACGATCATAATTATTTAACATTGTTTTTAAATAAGATGCTCTTAACTTATCTAAATCAACATTTGTTATATTAATATCACTTAATTTATCAGGTAAGATAATGTTTTTACCAGCTACTGATGTACTTGGATCACCAAATTTAAGTTCAACGCCATTTTGTCTAGCAAATGACATTTGAGCATTAATATGTTTTCCTGCACCAGTATATTCAGTTTCTTGAACTATTAGAATTTCATCTTCATTCATTTCTTGTGCTAATTTAAAAGCAACTGCAAGTGAAGTGTTTCCAGCAGGTCCTCTTTCATAACCTTCAAGTTGTGCTAACATTTCAGTGATAAAGAATACTTCTCCTTGTTCAACCAAATAATATTCATCCATATATCTTAATGGACGAGCTGCCGATCTTAAAACATCACTTCGATCAGGGAAGGTAGCAAATGGGATCCCAAATCCTGTGTGACCAGTTGTAAATGATTTCTTATTAAAATCATGATCACTTGCCATATGAAGCCCTGCTAAGTTAACAGATGCTCCAACTACTCTTGTATCAGTAGCACCAGATTTTTTAAGTCCACGTGCTGTACCAGTCAAGTTTCCTCCACCAGCATTTGTACAAACAACTGCTTCTGGATATTTCCCGTACTTTTCTTTACATTCAGTTGCTAGCTCATAACCAAGTGTTTCAACACCAGCAATTCCAAATGGTGAATATAAAGACGCATTAAAGAATCCTGTTTCTTCTAACACTGCAAGTGATTCAAAGAATAATTCAGGTCCCACTGTTGTTTGAATAACTTCAGCACCTAAAGCCTCGCATTTACGTGCTTTTTCAATAATTTCTGGTTGACCAACTTGTCTTGAATCATAACATTCTTGGATAATGATACATTTTAGTCCTTGTTTTGCAGCTTGCGCAGCAACAGCAGCACCATAGTTTCCTGATGTTGCAGCAATAATACCTTCATAACCCAATTTTTTAGCGTGGTATGCACTAATTGATGCACGACGATCTTTAAATGATCCCGAAACATTACATGCTTCATCTTTTAATAAGATACGAGCTCCTTTTCCTTTTGGTGCATATTTTCTTGCTAAAGCAGTAATATTTTTTAACTCAATTAATGGTGTACTACCAACACCATTTTCTCTTTGAATCTTTACTGCATCTTCAAGAGAATAAGCGCATTCTTCCATCATTTTTTCATAGTCGAAAGCTAAACCTTCTTGTTCGTATGCGCTATAGTCAATTCCTAAAGCTTTATCTAAAATTTCCTCGCGACGAGACATTACTTGTTCAAATAAATTTTTATCTTTCATTTTTTAACCTCAAATCTATTTCTATCATTTCTGGTAAAAACTCACCATAATTTAGTTCATACATTGGATCAACTTCAACTAGCTTTCCTGTATCTTTACGATTTGCCATCGTAATAATCGTCGCTTCTTCATTCATTTTACAATCATTTTGTAAGATACCCTTAGTCCACATTTTAAATGGAACAGCTTTAGTATCGTCAGGGATTTTTGAAGTTCTTTCTTCTGCTTCAAGAATCGTTTTTTCAATTCTGACAAAAGTACCTTTTTTTATCATATTTATTGCTCCTTATAGTCTTTATTTAATTAATTCTCTCATATCTCCCATAATTGCTCTTGGCACTGGTAAATCAATCATTGTTTTTAATCCAGCATCACTATTGATAACATGAGGAATCATATTAACACACATTGCAATAGTTCCGATTCCACCATCAACTTCTGGTGTGATTGCCATGTTTACTTCAGGAGTACCTTTGATTACGATATAATCTCCAGTATCAACACCACCTAATTGTGGCTCAATTTGTTGTGGATGTTGCATATCAAATTTTTCAACACCATTTTCATAACCTTGAGCTGTCATGTTAACACCAGCTAAATTACCAGCAGCCGCAAAACCATAAGGTGATTTACGATCTACATCAGTTACGATTGGTTTCATTTGTTGTTCAAATTGATCAACTTTGAAACCTAAAGCAGCAGCCATCATACCAACAGACTCTCTAAATCCAACGTGTCCAGCTAATTCTCCTTTAGCGTTTAATTCATTAAATGTGTCAAGTTCCATACCAACACCTTGTTCTTCCATAACTGCAGGTCCAAAAGGTGATAGTGAGTTAACACGACGACATGTTACATGATCTACTTCTTCCATACATCCAGTTAAACAAACTGCTAATAAGTCCATAATTAAACCAGGGTTAATTCCTGTTCCTAAAACGCTTACGCCATTAGCTTTAGCAATCTCATCCATTTTCTTTGCTAATTCTGGTTCATTAACATAAGGATAAGCCATTTCTTCTGCTGTTGAAACAACATTGATTTTCTTTTCTAATAACTTCACAATTTTATCATAAGCATTTTTCGTGAATGAATCAGTTGCTAATAAAGCAACATCAGCTTTTGCTCCAGCAATAACTTCATCAATATCTTTATTAATAACAACATTAGGATGATTGCTAGTTACGTTAAGAACATCTTTAAAATTCTTACCAACGCGATCTGGATGTGCATCACAGATTCCAACAATTTCTACTCCTTCTTTTTTCAATAGCATTGAAGCCATTCCACTTCCCATAGCTCCAAAGCCCCAAATTAAAACTTTAACTTTTTCCATTTATTAATCCTCTCTTTCTTAATTAAACATCTACACGTCAGTGTACCTAGATTATATCATACAAAAAAAAGCTTGATAACC
>JAJDGJ010000032.1 GCA_030265585.1 Erysipelotrichaceae bacterium OttesenSCG-928-M19
TTATTAGCGAAAGCAATTGGTAGTAATCTAACTTGTGTTTTTGTTGATCATGGCCTACTAAGAAAGAATGAAAGAGAACAAGTTGTTAATCTCTTTGAAAATCTTGATTCAAAGTTAATTGTACGTGATGAACATGAGTTATTCTTTAAAAAACTACGTGGGGTTTGTGATCCAGAACGTAAAAGAAAGATTATTGGTAATACATTTATTGATGTTTTTGATGAAGTCTCAAGTCAATTAAATGATATTAAATATTTAGCTCAAGGGACTATCTACGCTGATGTTATTGAATCTGGTACTAAGACAGCTCAAACGATTAAATCACATCATAATGTTGGTGGTTTGCCTGAGGATTTACAATTTAAATTAATTGAACCATTAAGAGAGTTATTTAAGGATGAAGTAAGAAATCTTGGCCGTGTACTAGGAATGCCAGATTATATTGTTAATCGTCAACCATTTCCTGGACCAGGACTAGGTATTAGAATTATGAATGATGTTACTTATGAAAAAGTTGCTTTACTGCAAGATGTAGATGCAATTGTTCGTGAAGAGATTGAATCTGTTGAGGATCGTCATGGTGCTTGGCAATATTTTGCAGTCTTAGTTGGTGCAAAGTCAGTTGGTGTTATTGGTGATCAAAGATTATATGGTGAAGTTGTAGCTATTAGAGCGGTTTCTTCAATCGATGGTATGTCTGCAGATTTCTGTCGTATTGATTATGATGCTTTGTCTAAAATGGCAACAAGAATCATTAATGAAGTTGCAGGTGTTGCTAGGGTAGTCTATGATATTACTTCTAAACCACCTGGGACAATTGAGTGGGAATAGTATATAAAGAGCAATAAGTCCTTTAATATAGGGCTTTAGAGCTCTTTTCTTTTTATTGTGGCACATTGCTGGCACATTTGATACTAGCTTTAGATGTATATTTATTTCGAGTTAGAATATTGTTTGGCTGATTTTCAGTATTAATATTTAGAATACCATTTAACTTATTAGCCACTTCATAATTAGTATTAGGATATAAATGTCCATAAGTTCCTAGTGTAGTTTCAATTTCTTCATGTCCTAGTCTATCTCTAATAATTAATGGGTTTTCTACCTAGCTCAATTAATAATGAAGCGTGAGAGTGCCTTAAATCGTGAATACGAATACGATGAACACCAGCAATCTTTGAATATCTTTCAATAGCTTTAGATAAAGAACTTTTTTGAGTAGGGATTCCATTATAACTTAATATAAATGTTTCATAACCTAATGTATCAAATTGTAGTTTTTTCCATTCTTTTAATAATGATATAGTATTTTCATCTAAGACAATATATCTTTTACTTGCTTTAGTTTTTGGTTCGCCATAACGATAGTCATTTTGATTTCTATAAATAAGGGTTTTATCAATATTTAGAACTCTAGTTTCAAAATCAATATCACTCCAAGACAAAGCAGTTGCTTCACCAATTCTCATACCACTCATAAACAATAACCATAGACATACATAATGAAAGAATTGATAATAATCATTTTTATTTATTGATGATAAAACTTTTTCAAATTCTTCTTTAGTCCAAAAGTTAATCTTAGGTTTCTGTTTTCTAATATTACCAATAATTTTAGCTGGGTTTTGTTTTGCTAAACCTAATACTACAGCTCTATCCATTGCTAGTGAAAATAAACCTTGTACTCCTCTAACATAAGATGGTTTAAGCGTTTTTGCCATTAAGAGTTGCCATGTTTGAACGTGAATTGGTTCTATGTCATCTATCATATATTTACTAAAGTATTTAAAATGATGTTTAATAATAGTTACTCTGTTATCATATGTCTGTTTTTTTACTTGTGTTTTATACCATGAAAGAAATATCATATTTATATAATCTTCAAAAGATATTTTTTCTTTAGTATCTTCAAAATAACTTTCTTTTTGAGAAAGAAGCTCATAATATTTATCACGAGCTTCTTTTTTTGTAGTAAAACGACTTCCACGTTTTTGTATTCTTTTTCCATTAGTATCAAAGCCTAAATGAGCTCTAAAATAATATGTTCCATCTTTTGCTTTCTTTATAGGGTCTTTCGCCATATTTATCACTTCCTTAATTTTTTCTATTAAGAAGTTTTATCTAGCAAAGTAATTCCTAAAATATCTTCTACAACATCACAAGGAACACGATTAAGTTTACGAGATTGATAAAAAGGGTAACCTTTTTTAACCATTATCTCTTTTGCTTCGCGTATTATGTCAGTTGCAAAAGAATTGCCATATCCTAGCTCAATAAGGTCTTGCTTTGTAATTGTATTCATAACGCACTCCTTTCCGATACAATGATAAGCTAAGATATGTTTTGTACTTGCTTATCATTATATCAAACAAAATTTTTATTTACTATATTATTTTATAACCACTCATTATCATCATAATAATATGCTCTAAAGATATTATTATCTTGATTAACAAATAGTCCCTGTTCATCTTTTGGAATCATTTCATGAGCACTTGAATTATCCAGTACAATATTTGATAAAATACTATCTGCTTTACCACAAATTCTATAAGAAATATTAGTCTTAATTTGTCCATTCAAGATATTGGCATCAGGTCTTTGGGTGGACAAGAACAAATGAATTCCGATTGCGCGTGATAATCTAGCTAATGTGGATAGTTTACCCTCTAGTTCGGTTATTAACTCTTTTTCATTTTTCGATACTCCAGTTTTATCTAATAATTCAGCAATTTCATCACAAGCAAATACTATTCTTTCTAGGTTATGACTTTTAGTGTATTCTTCTATATTAGAAACTCCTTCATTAATGAATAAATCTGTTCTTCTTTTCATTTCCTCAATCAATGATGAAAGAATATCGTTTAGTCTTTCTTTATCAGTAATAATTTCAGTTTTGTCTCGCCACTTTTTATTAAAGTCTAGCCCGCCTTTAAAATCAGCAATGTAAATTATAAAATTATTTAAGTAACATTGATGTAATAATAATTTAAGCAAATTTGTTTTGCCTGAATTTGTTGTTCCCGCAAGAACTAGATGTGGATTGATATTAAGGTCTATAAATATTTTATTTACCCAATCTTCTCCTAATGCTAGTTTTTGATTACCATAAATTTTAAATTTATTTTCCCATGGTATTATTTCTGGTACAGAATCATTTATTTTAACTGTACTTAAAATAATTTTTTCTAAATCATCACTATAATTTTCATCAACAATATTTGCTTTTAAAATTAAACCTAGTTTATCTCTATTTTCTTTAAAATACTCTTTTGTTAACCCTTTATGAGCAAACTCATAATAGGTTATAAATTGCTTTGTTTGTAATTTGAATTTTGATAAAAATACTGGGCATTCTCCAATACTGTTCTTAATACCAACTCTAATCATATCGTGATGAACATACTTTGAATAAAGTGGTTTTCCAATTAGTATTAAAGTAATAATAAGCATTAATATTACTAAACTAATATTTAAAGTATTAAAAATTAGTTTTATTATATTTTGGATGAATGTATTTCCTAATGAATTAGAAACAGTATGAAGTGTATTACAGGCTATACCTGAAAGTATAGTGAATAGTACTAAATAGCTAAATTTCCATGGGTTTCGGTATAACTCTTTAAATGAGTTAGAGAAATACAATAGTTTGTTATTTTTCATTTTCTTTTCCTCGCTTTGTTAATTTAGTTTCTGTCACAGATCCATCTTCATGGAATTGCAACACTTTATCAATTCTTCTTAAAAATGCCTTATAAGTTGCTGGTTCATTAGTTTGTACAGAAATATATTGTTTTTCTAATGGAATATTACTTATAATATAAACATGTTCGTAACAAGCAATGAGGTCTCTGTAACGTGCCTTTAATGTTATTGGGTAACCTTCTAAATAGGTAAGCATTTCACCTATATATATGTTGCTACGAAATTCCTCAAAGCAAATTGCTTTCTGAGCACGATAAGAATCAAAAGGATTTTTATAGTTGGTTACTCTATAAACATTTTCATAACCGTGTTTTTCAAGGATTTTTCGCGTTTTTCCTAGATTTGTACTTCCAAAAATATAAGTAATAGTTAAGTTGCGAAATTTATTTCTATACTCTTTTTCTTGAACAACTTGTCTAGCTCGTTCAATTTTATCAATGTTTAGTAAATGCTCGGGAGTATTCTCAAGAATTTCGTAATTATCCATTCCTTGTTTAATCATTTCATATAAATCTGCTAAATCATTCCTAGCTCCTTTTCTTTCTAGGGGTATCTCTCCCCATTCTTCATGAGTATTGGCTAGATTTGTTTCATACTTCTTTTCTTTTATCCACTTACCAAGTTTAAAAATATAATCTCTATTTTCTGTACTTGTTCCTCTTGCAATTTCAAAATGAGCACCTGTGAAACGATTTTTCATTGTTGAAAATCGAATAGCATTATTTGCTACTATGTAAATGTGCGTATGGTAAGTTTTATTATTTCCCACTTCATCAGAGACGCACCAGTAAAGAAGTCCATTAAATTCATTTAGTATATCTTTAATTCTGCTATGAGTGTAGTCCTTTTCAATAGGGTTGTTTATCGTAATTTGCCACTTTCTACTTCTACTATCTCGATTCATTTGTTATCACCTATATATTTGATATTAATGTCACAGTCACTTACGTTGCTAAAGGTAATACTGACTTTAGCAACATTAACTTTTTCAATAAAAGCTTCCCACTGGCTTAACGCCAGCGGTTGCTTTTATCCAATTGCTTAATTACTCTTGTGAAGTTTTTGTTTGTTTAACAGGTGCAATAATAGTTGCTTTACTTGCTGTTCCACGAACAGATAACTCATACTGTGATTTTGGTGAAATTGTTATTATACAGTTTTCAAAAGATACTTTTAGTGGCTCACCATTTTGAGCATACGCTTGAATTTTATCTACTTCTTTTGCTATTTCTCCATCATCATCTATACGTATTTCTGTCATTTCATAGTTTATAGGCGTAAGATAACTTGTGTAAAATCTACCTGTAGGCTCTCCATTTTCGTAAAGTTGCTTTCTAAGAACATCTATTAATTGAAGTTCTGTTTGTTTAGTGTATCTATTTAAAGATAAATTAAGTTTATTCATGATTTATAATCTCCTTTTATTTTTTATTAATATACGTACGTTTTTCTTGTAATCTGATTACATTCATATAGTACATTATTAAAATTATTAATTGAAGAATAATAACTTGGCAATAAACCAATTTATTACCAAGTTTTTTGTTTTATACTTCGGTTATGCTATACTTTAATGTGAGGTGATTAAATTGGATTCTCTTGATATACAAAGAAAGCGATTAGAAGAGGTATTAAATTATTTGAAAAGTATTGGTTATAAACAATATGATATATGTTTTAACACAGGTATTCATGAAACTAATTTACCACACTATAAGTCTGGGAAAATAAAGAAAATCCCAGAAGATTTTTTGATTGGACTACAAAATAATTATGATATTAATCCTGATTACATTCGAAATAAATCCGATGAAATGCTTGATAGTAAAGGTGAAAAATATAAGTATTTCGAAAAATTAGTAGATGAATGGGGAGTAGTAAAAGAAGAGGATAACAATTATTTGTACCTAAGGCTAGATGAAAATTTTTATAATTTCTTAATAGAACTTGATGAATATCGTAAAGCAGAAGAAGATGGTATTATTGTAGTTGAAGAGAAAATAAATGAACTAAAAGAAATACACTCAAGTAAGATTAATCTGGCAGATTATGTTCTAATACCTCGCAATAACTTTGTTGAAATTATACAAGCTGATATGGGAGAAATAAATACTTTCATGAATTAATAGATACTTTTAAATATGAAGATATACTTGATGATGAAATAAGAGAGCTATTAAAAAATGACTCAATAAAAAATGATACTTAATTTGAATAATCAAGTATCATTTTATTTTTATTTTTTTGTATTTGTTCTTCCAATTAAATAATCAATTGAACACCCATAATAGTCAGCTAACTTAATAAGAATATCTATTGGGAAATCTCTACTACCTTTTTCATAACGAGAATAAACATCTCTATGTATTTTTAGGTATTCTGAAATATCTTTAATTGAAATGTCATTATCTATTCTTAAATCATGAATTCTTTGAAATTTCATTTTCTGACTCTCCTTATAGACAAAGTATACCTAATATGATATAGTTGTAATATTAAATAAGACCATTTGGTCGTATAAAAGGAGATTAAAAATGAATAAAAGAGAATGTATAGAATTAATAAATGATTTTGTAGATGATTGGCTATATGGAGATATAAATTATCTTCATGAGTTTGATTTAAGTGAAATAAAAGATGATGAAAAATATGGCATGATTGATTCCAATCTAACAGAATCTGATCCAGATAACACTGTAATTGCTAATGCTATTTATACAGTAGTATGGGATGAGATAATTCCAGATTTATCATTTGATAATTTAGGAAGTGGAAAAAAATACAGAGGAGAAACACTGAATTCATATAATACTTTATTTGGAAAACCAAAGGAAATATATTATGAAGGAAAACCAGTTGGCTTGAGTTTCATGAATTATACAAGTTTTGAGAGTATTAAAATTGAAAATGAGAAGCTTAGTATGCGAGTTTGTGAATTTTACGAAAGATATCATAATATTGGTAATATGATGCCATTGCCTAATAAATCAATAATAACAAATGGAGCTAATACTTTAAATAGCTACAAAGGTGTTGGCGTTTGGCATGACTACTGCGATATATTTTTAGTAGATTTACATAAAGTTTTAATAAAAGATAGTAATTCGGATGAAGGTATAGATGAAAAATTAAAGCAACTAGTAAATGTGAATAATAATTTTTTTAACAATTATCATGGAAAGGATGGGTTTGAAAAATTTATAAATGATTTTTATTTGGACTGCTACTATGATAGTGAATCAAGTAGTATTAAAAATTTATTTTCCCCACATGAATTTCACTGGAGTCTACAAATGAAAAAAATGGGAGAAGATGAGTATTTTAATACAGTGATACCCTATATAGAAACATGTGATAAAATAATTGAATATCGTTGCAACTGTATCATTAATAAATTAAAACAAGTTTTATATTAAGATTTATTAGAGCTAATACTTATGAAATATAAAATAAATATTGGATTGCCAGATAAAATCGCAGAATTTCATGTTGATACAGAAAATAAAATATTAAGTAATATTAATATAATTGATGATAGGACATTTAATGTGATTTTTGATAAAGCATTTACGTATGATTTTTTTGAAGAATT
>JAJDGJ010000033.1 GCA_030265585.1 Erysipelotrichaceae bacterium OttesenSCG-928-M19
TAACAAAGAAGATGTTCATCATGCCAGCTTCTTCAATATATTTTTGTTCAAGAGGGTCTAACCATAAAATTTGTTCATAACCTTTTTCATTAGCAATTTTAGTTGCATAAAAGGAGCTTCCATAGTTTCCACCATTCTTTGCTTCTCCCGTTCCTTTAGCAGCTACTCTCATATATTTTGTTTCAGTGATAAGTTTTACCTGTTTGGAAGAAAAATAGTTACTCATCGGTGTTAGAATAATATAAAATTTATATTCATTAGATATATGTGCACCAATAATTGCTTCAGTTGCTATCATAAAAGGTCTAATATAAACACTACTATTATTATCATTATAAAACCACTCATCATTTTCTGCTTTTATCAATTCTATTAGAGCTTTCAAGGCAAAGTCGATATCAATTTCAGGCATACACATTCGTTTTGCGGATTTGTTTAAACGCTTAAAATTTTCCTTTGGGCGAAAGAGAACTCTCTTATCGTCAACTTTTATTACTTTCATGCCTTCAAATATTGTTTGACCATAGTGAAGACATAAAGTTGAGGGATCAAGAGTGATGCCTTCATAAGGTTTTATTTCAGGATTATGCCAACCATTTTTCTTATCGTATGTCATTTCAAACATATAGTTACCAAAAACGGTACCAAAAGGAGGAGGGGTTTTAGGTTTATATTTTTTATTATGATTCTCTTTAAATTTGATGTTTTGCTTCATAATGAACCTCCTACATTGTCATTAATTTTCTTAGTTGAGTACCGATTTTCTCAATACTATGATCCTTCATATTTTGTCTATGAGCATTGATTTTAGGATTATTTGCTTTTTCTTCAAGAATGAATTCTTTTGCGAAATCACCATTTTTTATATCTTCTAATACTTCTCTCATCACTTGTTTAGTGTCTTGCGTTATTATTTTTTTACCTACAACATATTCACCAAATTCTGCTGTATTAGAAATTGAGTTATTCATATTCATTATGCCTCCTTCATAAATCATATCAATAATTAATTTCATCTCATTAACACATTCAAAATAGGCTGCTTCTTGAGAATATCCTGCTTCTACTAATACTTCAAAGCCACTTTTCATTAGTTCAACAACGCCACCACAAAGAACAACTTGTTCACCAAATAAATCAGTTTCTACTTCTTCTTTAAATGTGGTTTCTAAGATACCACTACGACCACTACCAATTCCTTTTGCATAAGCTTTGGCAATCAATTCTGTGTTATTAGACTTATCTTGATAGACTGCATATAAAGCAGGGACACCTTTACCATTCTCATATTGCCTTCTAACCATATGACCAGGTGACTTTGGTGCTACCATAAAAACATTAACATCTTCAGGGGGAACAATTTGATTATAATGGACATTAAAAGCATGAGCAAATGCTAGATAATTACCTGCATCTAGATTGTCTTTAATATCTTTTTCGTATATTTCAGGCATTACTTCATCTGGAACTAATAGCATAATAATATCTGCTTGTTTTGCAGCAGTAGCAATATCATAAACTTCTAAACCATTAGCTTGTGCTTTAGTAACTGATTTTGATTCTTTATTCAATCCAACACAAACCTCAAAACCACTATCTTTTAAATTCTGAGCATGGGCATGGCCTTGTGAACCATAACCAATAATAGCAATTTTCTTATCTTTTAATACTTTTTCATTAATATCTTTATCCAAATATACTTTTTTCATCTTTAAAAACTCCTTTTTTTAATATTTATAATATAATTTCCTCAAATGACTCATTTGCGGGTATCATTGGTAGTACATTAGCTTCTCTATCAATTAATACTTCAACAATCGTAGGCTGGCAATGAGTAAAGAGTTGGGCAATTTGTTTTAAATCATCATATGCACTAATTTTTAAATATTCAAGATCATAAGCTTTAGCAATGTATTTAAAATCAGGATTATTATCTAAAACGGTATTACTATAACGACCTTCAAAGAATAAATTCTGCCATTGTCTTACCATACCTAAATATTGATTATTTAAAATAAATATTTTTATATTTAATTTGTATTGTTTTACCATAGCTAATTCTTCA
Source organism: Erysipelotrichaceae bacterium OttesenSCG-928-M19 (assembly GCA_030265585.1). Classification (GTDB taxonomy): domain Bacteria; phylum Bacillota_I; class Bacilli_A; order JAJDGJ01; family JAJDGJ01; genus JAJDGJ01. Next base: position 2,066 of record JAJDGJ010000033.1, read on the forward strand.
AGAGTCATTTGGAAACCACCATCACCTATAAAAACAGCAACCGTTTCCTCTTTTTTAGCAATACTAACTCCGATAGCTGCTGGTAGACCAAACCCCATAGTGCCTGAGCCACCAGAAGAGATAAAATGATTTGCTTTAATATTTTTTAAATACTGAGCACTCCACATTTGATGTTGTCCAACATCAGTCACATAATACATTTTCTTATTTATTTTATTTATTTCCTCAAAAAATTGCTTCGGGTGAATATCTTTCGTATTAAAGATTGTTTTATTAGCATTTATTTCTTTTTTAAATTGGTTTAATTGTAAAATCCATGATTGAACATCAATGTTGATATCTTCTTTTATTAATTGATTTAAAAAGCTTTTTAAATCACAATGAATTTTTAAATTAGTTTTTACATTTTTCCCTAGCTCATTAAAATCAATATCAATATGTATTTTTTTCCCATATTTGACAAACTTTTCATTATTGCCTACTAGTCTATCATCAAAACGTGAGCCAAATGAGACAACTAAATCAGCATTATATAGTGCTTGATTAGCAATCACACTACCATGCATTCCTGCCATTCCATAGTAATAATTAGTCTTAAAGCCAATACCTAAACCATGCAATGTAGTGACAACAGGGATTTTGAAATATTTAATAATTTGTTCAATTTCTTTAATACAATTTGCTTTTATAACACCAGCTCCAATTAAAAAAACTGGTTTTTTACTTTCTTTTAAGTATTTAAGCATTTTTTTAATATCACTTTTATTAACAGGATACTCCTGTTTTTTTGCTTCTCTTTCCAATTGTTGATACTCTGCTAATAACCTTTCACTATCAACTTTTTGAAGAGAAACATCCTTAGGAAAATCAAGGAGGACGGGTCCCTTTCGACCGCTAGTAGCTGTTGTAATTAAATCATAGAGGACTTTAGGCAGTTCATTAATATCACTAATTTGTAGTGCTTTTTTAGTAATAACCTTTACAATTGATAATATATCAACCTCTTGAAATGACATTTTACCTAAAGCTGCTTGATTGACTTGACCAGTGATGCATAGAAGAGGGTTTGAGTCCATATAAGCATTTGTAATTCCAGTTACAAGATTAGTAGCACCAGGTCCTGATGTTGCAATACAACAACCGATAGAATTATTAACTTTTCCATAAGCTTCAGCAGCATGAACAGCTGCTTGTTCATGTCTAACTAAATAGTTTTTAATATCTTTATGTTGATAAATTTCATCAAATAATGGAATTATAGCGCCACCAGGATAGCCAAATGTTTCGGTAATTCCTATGTATACTAATAAATCAAGCAGAGCTTTGGAACCAGTTACTTTCTTACCCATCAAAATCACTTCCTAAATGGTCGTTTAGTAATTTAACTTCGTAACCTTTATTTTCAAGTTCAGTACATATTTTAAATTTATGGTTTAAGCCAAAAGTTTCAACAGTAACAACTAATTCCACTTTATTTTGCCTTGTTAATGCCGTTAATTGGTTGTGATTTAAACCAATAACATTACCATTATTTTCAGCTACAGTTTTAGCTACTTCTAGTAATTCTCCTGGTTTATCAGAAAGCATTGTTGAGAAAGTGAAAATACGACCTTTATTTATTAACCCACTTTCTAGCAATGTCGACATTGTTGTAATATCAACATTACCTCCTGTTAATAAACACACGATATTTTTATGTTTGACATTTAAATATTTAGAACCTGCTAAGGTAACAAGAGCAGAATTTTCAACAATTACTTTGTTTTCTTCAACAACATCTAAAAAGCAATCTATTAATTCTTCATCACTAACACGGATAACTTCATCAATATTAGCATTGATATTTTTAAAGAATAACTTACTAATAGTTTTTCCATTAACAGTTTCGGCTATAGAGTACGAGTTAGTAAGTAATACGGGTTGATTACTTTCAATAGCTTTTGTTAAAGAAGCATGATTATCAGGTTCTACAGCATATACTTTAATGGGTAATTTGTGTTTTTTGATACCTTCTATTAAACCATTAATTAGTGAACCAGTGCCAATAGGAGCTAAAATAATATCAACGTTATTTATTTCATTAACGATTTCCATTAATAAACTCTCATAGGCTAAAGAACAATCAAGTTCATCAGCAAGATCAATTATATAAGTATCTGCTTCTAACTCTAAACTAGCTACTTGTTGTTTTGTTTCTTCAATATTTAAGCCAACTAAAATTACTTCAGCATCATTTTCCTGAATTTCAAGTATGGTTGAATAGGAGGTGTTTAGAGGCATATAGACAGTACATTTTAAACTATACTCTTGCGCAAGAAATGAAGCACTTCTTCCAGTATTACCTGTTGAGATTACAACTATTTGCTTAATGGTTTCCTTTTTTAATTGTTCAATTTTATTAATAAGTGCTCTTATTTTGATTGAGCCAGTAGTCTGTAGATTTTCCATCTTTAGATAAACATTATTTTGTGAATAAGCAGAATATTTTTTGCTTTTTATAAGGTTTGTTTTTTTTATATAGTTCATTTTTCGACACCTCCACCATGACTTGCATTACTAGCTAATTTAGTATAAATAGCTAAATAATCATCGTTATTTTTAATTTTTATTTGTTTATTGATAAGCCTTTCATTAATTATATGTTGATCTACTAGTAAATTAACCTCATTTTTAGTTAAATCAATCTCAATTAAATCTTTATTTTTTATTATGCCAATAATGCCACTTTCACTTGCCTCAGGGCAGATATGACCAATGACTAAACCATTGCTACCACCTGAAAAGCGACCATCAGTTATTAAAGCAACACTACTACCTAGTTGTAATCCTTTGATAAGTGAGGTGGGAGTTAACATCTCCGGCATTCCATAACCACCTTTTATACCCATATTTCTAATAACTAGAACATAATTGTTATTTCTATCTATGCCTTGTTTAATTAGATAATCAACACAGTCTTGTTCATTTTCAAAAACAAGAGCTTGACCTTTAAAGTAATCTATCTTTTTTTCAAGAGCTCCAATTTTTAAAACAGCACCAGCACTGGCAATATTACCTTTCATAATTGTTAAACCACTTATTTTCGAGATAGGATTATCATAAGATGCTATGATGTGTTTATCTTTGCTTTGAAAGAGTTTTATTTGTTGGTGCAGGCTAGAATTAATAATAGTTCTAGTATCAAATAAGAGTTCTTTAGTTTGATTAAGCTCATTCATTAAACCCATCATCCCACCAGCATTATCAAAGTCCTCGATACTTAGACTACTCGCAGGACTCAACTTTATTAATTGAGGGACTTGTTTTGAAATTGCTTCAAAATCAGTAAGATTTAAAGCAATATTAGCGTACGATGCAATTCCTAATAAATGTAAAATAGTATTTGTTGAGCCTGTCATTGCCATATCACAAGTAATGGCATTAAGAAGGCTCTCTCTTGTAACAATGTCTAAAAAACTCATATTTTCTTGAACAAGCTTGACAATTGTTTGACCCGCCTTTTTATATAATCTTGTACGTTTTGCATAAACTGCAGGTATAGTCCCATTACCTGGTAGTGCTATGCCTAGTGCTTCACATAGGCAGTTCATTGTATTTGCAGTATACATACCAGAACAAGATCCACAAGTAGGGCAAGCTTCTTGTTCATATTCTTCAAGTTGTTGCTTTGTTATTTCTTTTTGTTCAAATTTACCAACTGCCTCAAAAACAGTAGTTAAACTCGTTTTTTCATTGTTGATTTTGCCGGCTAGCATTGGACCACCACTTACAAAAATACTAGGTAAGTTTAACTTTGCAGCAGCCATTAACATGCCAGGGACAACTTTATCACAATTGGGGACAAAGACAATTCCATCAAAAGGAAACCCCTTTGCTTGAACGATGACACTATCACATATTAGTTGTCGACTCGCTAAAGAGTAGGACATTCCTTCATGATTCATTGCAAGACCATCACAAATACCGATTGTATTAAATTCAAAAGGGATACCACCATTTTTATAGATTCCCTCTTTTATAGATTCTACAACTCCTCTTAAATGTTTATGACCAGGAATTGTTTCATTGTAACTGTTCGCAATCCCAATGAATGGCTTTGTGAAATCTTCTGTCTCTAGTCCTAAAGCATATAATAATGAACGATGTGGCGCTCTAAGTAATCCTTTTGTAATTTTGTCTGAGTTTTTCATAAAAATACCTCCTTAAAATAATAAAAAAAGCTTTCAATCTACTTCATTAATAGATTAAAAGCTTAATTATCTTTTTACTATTCAATGAAGTAGCACAAAATGGGCCTTCATTGAATAAATTCAACTAAAGTCCCTTCATCAAATAATAATTAATAATGAGCGATAATTATTAAACTGTTCCATTAATGCTCATCCTTTCATTAAATCTTTTTCATAATTCTACGCTAAAAGAAAATAAATGTC
>JAJDGJ010000034.1 GCA_030265585.1 Erysipelotrichaceae bacterium OttesenSCG-928-M19
AACAAAGAAAAAACAGGTACTTGTTCAAAACTAACAGATTCAGTAATTTTTTACGATCAGTTAGTTAATTACGAAAAAAAATATGATGCAATTATTAAGCAATCTAAAGAAGCAAGTAAAAAGAAAAATACCAATGATAATAATGATGGTAATAAAACATCTTTGCCTGATTACAGTTCAGATGGTAATAAGTCTAATAAGAAAAAAGAAAATAATAAGAAAACTACTAAACCAAAGCAAAGCAAACCAAAAAAAGATACTAAAAAACCAGATAGTACACCAAAACCAAAAGAAGATAGTGGTACTGCGTGTTGGGTTGGTATAAATTGCTAGTGGTGTAGTTAGCATTTAACATATTACTATGTTAAAATGATGTTACTAAATTATACTTCAAAAAATATTTAGGAGGAAGAAATTATGAAAAAAATCAAGTTAAACAAAAAAGGTATTGTAGGTATTGTTATAGCTTTGTTTCTTATTATTGGTTTTGGTGCTTATAAATATGTGGCAGCAGAGAATCTTAAAAAAGAGATAGCCACAGTCAAACAAGAGCTGAATACTAAGTATGATGAAGAAACAACAAAATACTTAAAAGACAATAAATTAATTACTGCAGATGATATAGCTTTTTTAGAAAAGAAAGCTATAGATGTTAAACTTGAAGAGAATACTAATGAAGTTTTGAAAATCTTGAATGATGATAAGATAAAATTAGATACATTAGATTCTAAACTAATCAAGTCTTTAACAAAAAAAGTTACTACTAAAAAAGCTAGTGTTTTAAAAACGCTTAAAGATTTAAAGGCATCAACTAAGACTGAAAAAAACACTAAAGCCAATTTAGTAAAGAAAATTAGTGATCTAGTTGTTGCTAAAGATGTGCCAGGTTTAGTTAAAAATCTAAAGGCATTGGAATTAAACTTAAAAGATGTTAATGCTTTGAAAAAAAGTATTAACAAAAGAATTGAAACAACTACTAGACAATATACTAATAGCAATAATTATTCAAGTGGTAATAATAGTAGTGGTACTACTGGTGGTGCAGGTAAAACACCTAAAGCATATGTTCCACCAAAAAAAGGTAATGGTAAGTGCTTTGGTAATTGTGATCCAGATATTGTTAATGGTCCAATTAACTCACCTGATTCAATTAAATAATTATTAGTAAATTACAAGTACAATCAAATGTACTTGTTTTTTTATGTCTTTATATCCTTAGACAATAAAGAAAGGTATAAAAGTTTAGCTATACTTTGTATAAATAGCTTTGAGTTAATCAATCAGATTAGCTCTTTTATTTTAAGTAGAAATTATGAAAGGAGTTTTATTATATGACTAATAAAACAAACATGCCTTTATTCTTCAAAAAGGCAAAAAACAAGGCACTAGCTTTTGCAATAGGATTAGTAGCAATTGTTAGTGGAGTTTCAATTACCGCTGCTCAAAGTGACTATGGTGATTTAATAGATGGTTATTCTACTTTAAATGGTGGCAAGCCAGTTGTTACTGCTAAGTCCAACGATTTGAACTCGCAAAACATTATGGCAATAGAATCAATTATGGCAAAAGGTGTTAGTCCAGATTTTATAGTAAATCGTGCAGGTTGGCAAAGTAATACAAAAGTTGTTACTAATGGTTCGACAGTAGGCAAAGAGGATTTTAACTCAATATTCAGCAATCAAGGTTTTAAGTCAACTGACTGGGCTAAATCAGGAATACAGGCTGGTGATAGTGTCATAATTGAAAATATTGGTTATGGTACTGATCTCTCAACAGGCGAGAAAATTAATCTTGACGTTAGATTAGAAGTAGAACAGTATAAATTGTCATGGGATATACCAAATACTTCTTTAAAATGGGCTATTAGAAACAATAATGGTGTATTATTTCATCATTTTTTATTGATTGGTGATGTTCAACCAGGTGGTACTACTGGTGATACACCAGGTGGCAGTGGTGAAGGTGGTGAACAATTGGAAGCTGGAGCTTTAGATAGTGTTACATACAGTTATGCTTTTTATAATCATAATACTGGAAAAATAATATCTGAAAACTCATTAATGGGTATTAGATATTCAGATATTGATCAAACACAAAAAGTCAGTTTAAGAAACGCTAATGATGTTCTAGGTTATATATTAGGTCAAAATTCACATTTAGAGCCGACTAAAGATGGAGTGCATGGATTTGAGACAACTTCAAAAAGAACTGTTGCTGATGATCCTTCAAAGTTGACTCCTTACTCAGTTCTAGGTATTTTAAACAATAATGATGGGATCGTAACGTATGATCCAACAGCTCCAAACACATCTAATATTGCAATGGGTATTTTTGGTAACTATGAATTTAATATTGGTTGGCAAATAGAAATTGATAAGTCTATTGATATTGTAAACAACAAAACTTTCATAAATAACAATTATTCATTCAATAATATTTATTTTGATATCATAAAAGATGAAAATAAAAATGGTAAGTTGGATGATAATGAAAAAACTAAGCTAGGTACAATTCAATTAGATAAAGATGGTAAAGGTAAGTCAGATTTCTTAATGGATAATTACGTATTGCTTGTTGAACATTCATCAAATCTAGCTAATACTAACCAAGAGTTTGTAACTCCTGTTGGAGTCCATGGTGAGTTTGGTGATGTTAAAACAGTAAAGCTAGTTAATAAATCTCTTTTGGGTGAAAATCAATTGAATAAACAAGATAAGGAAACAGCAACTAAACATCAAGGTAATGCTTCTTTTATTGGTGCTCAATATGTTTTATACCATAAAGATGGTACACCAGTAAAATGGACTGAAACAAATCCTAATAATTTACCACAGTTTGAAGTAACAGCAGGTAAGAAAGCTGAATCTATTATTTTAAATGGAGTTGATAAAACAACTGATTTTGCTGATCAAGTAGTGTTAGAAGTAACTGATCAGGATGCTGATGCGTTAATTGGTATTACAAATTTACCAGCAGGAGAATACTACTGGCAAGAAATTAATGCTCCGGAAGGATATGTTTTAGATACTAGTAAAATTGAATTTAGTATTAGACAATCAACTGAAGATCAAACTTTTATTGAGACTGAAACAACAGTTTCAAAAGAACAAGTATTAAACTTTAAAGTAAGATTACATAAGTTTATTGTCACAAATGATACTAACGCTGGAGTTAATGATGTCGAGTTTACAGCGACAGGAATTAATGGCAATACTAATCCATCAGTTAGCGGTATGACAACTATTGATCAAGCAACAGATGAAGATGGTTATACTACTCTACAATTACCATATGGCGATTGGCGTATTGATGAGACTTTAAGAGCTCCAGGAATGGATAGAATAGCTCCATTATACATTCATATGTATCACGACACTGAAACTGATAAAATAGTTACCCAATTCCATATGAAAGATGATTTCTCTGATGCGCCAATCTATAAAAGACAATGGTCGGCAAGCGATAATCAATCAGGAACAAATCCAAATTTAATAGGTACAGTGGCAGGCTATATGAATAGTGATAAATACATTATGACATCATCTACTATCGAAGCTAAAGACGAGCCAGATTTAGAAAAGAATGAACCAGTTAAAGATGTACAATTAACTAGCACTAGTGAATCAATTAACCATGGAAAGGTTGCACTAGATAGTAATTTTGTTTATGTTTTAAAAGCAAAACGATTAGATGGAGCATTAGATCGTAAAATAACTTCATTATCTATCTATGATGATTTTGATGAAAATTACGATCACTATACGGGTTCTTATCGAGTTTACTTTAGTCTACCTTTAGGTGAATATAAAGTCGGTGATGAAATGCCTGCTGATTTCTGGACAGTTGAATATGATGAAAAAACTGAGACTGTTAAACTAATAGCAACGCAAAAATTACTAGATTTGATTAATGCAAATGTAAAACAAGATTTTGACTTTGAAGTGCATACTGATATGTTCAGAATTGCCTCTGCAAACAAAATCATTAATCCTAATTTTATCCAAAATACTAATGGACAAGAAGTTAAATCTAATCCAGTAGATACAAAGACTCCAAAATTAGAACCTCATAAATATTCTTTAACTAAAAATGGTTTTGATATTAAAGGTAACAAATTATTAAACGACGATAGTGAACAAAAGAATGTTTACACTGGAACTAATAAGAATCCATACTCAGATAAAACTAAGAATAACGAAAAAGAGAATATTAACACTCTTGTAGTTAAAAAAGGTCAAAAGTTTACTTATCAGCTTTGGATGGATACTAGAGCTTTTAATAACAATTCATTGTTAAATGGATTAAGAATGGTCGATGACTTTGATGAAACAATGTTAAATGCAAATGCTAAAGATGTTAAAGTTTATAGCAAGGCAACTGGAAAAGATGTAACCACTAACTTTAGAATATATATTGAAAGTGGTAAATTATATGTTGTTGCTAATAAGTTTGTTGAAATAGATGGTTATAAAGCTGGTACTAAAGCACAAATAATTGATACTAAAGCAATACCTTTAGGCGATTACTACAAGATTGATTTTCCAGTAACAGTGAAAAGCAATGCTAATATCAACAAAGATATTATAAACACAGCGTCTCAGGACGTAGTAGGTAGTGAGGGTTGTGGTGATTATGATCCAAGTGATCTAACTAATCCAAACAATCCAAAATCGCCAAGCTACAATCCTGATAAAGTATTTGAATCTAAGTGTAATGAAAAACTTATTACAGAAAAAAGAGTAAATCCATTAACTCCTAATAAACTTACTACTCCAATGACTGGTGCTACAATGTTGCCAATATTAATAAGTGGTGCTCTATTAGTAACATTATCTGGTGTATTAGTTACAAGAAGAAAAATTTCAATTATTAATAATTAATAATATTTATTTAGGATTAATCACTACCTTTGCAAACATTATATAAAGGTGGTGATAAAGATGGAAAAAGTATATGATGACTTTGATGTCTTTGATTTATTGATGCTTCAAAGTTTATTAGAATATGAATAAGATTAAGGAAGTCTTAACTAGACTTCCTTTTTTTATATAACATGACATCATGTCATGTTAAGAAAGGAATGAAAAAAAATGTTATATGAATTAATTATTAAAAGTAACATGTATTTTTTATCAAACATATCAGGTAAGTTAAATCAAGCTATTAAAAATGGTTTGAATGAAGTGAAATCTATTTGGTCAGGATCTGCTGCACCAGTATTGAGTGTTATTTTACTTATTGGCTTAATCATTATGATAGTTATGGCAGTAATATCTAATCGTCAAGGTGAATCACCTGTTAGATTTATTGTGATTGGTGTAATAATAGTTATTGTTATGGCAGTAGTCGTAGCTTCATCTGGTTGGCTTTAAAATGGCTTACATATTAGATCAAATAGTTAAATGGCTATTATCAAAGGCAAGTGGTCTAATTGGAATATTAAATGACTTACTTGCCTCTATATCTATTGATCTCTTTAAAAACGAACTAATTCAGGGTTTTCTTTCCGCATGCCAATTAGGATTAAATTTTGTTTTAGTTATTGGAGTCGTATTATGGTTTTTTAAAATATTGAAATTACAGGAAGCAGGAGCTAGTCAAATTACTGAACATGTTCAAGCATTAGTCGCAGGTGTTATTTTTTCAAGAGCTGTAATACCTGGTGTTGAATGGATTTATACTGTAGGTATGGATGTAGCAACAAGACTCGGAAAATTAAATATCAATGCTGAATTATTCTCTGAAGATAGATTGTCTGGTTCTTTATTTAGTCAAATTGTATCAGCTACAGGAGTTGGAGCAATTTTCAATTTAATTGTTGTTGTTGTTCTAATAGTTGAAGTGTTTAAGGTGTTTAAGCAACAAGTAAAACGTTTTCCGGTTTTACTTGGGCATATACCTTTAGCTGCATTATACTTACCATCAATTATGAGTGGCAATTTAGAAAATTTATGGTCATGGGCAAAATCATGTGGTGGCGTTATGATTGCGCATATTATTCAAGTACTATTTTTAATCATTGGTTTTTACTTGATGACAACTACCTCTATCGGTAATTTTGTAATAGGACTAGGATTTGTTTTAACTGCATCTAAATTAGATCAAATTTATGGACAATGGGCAACAACTTCTCAACCTAGTGGATATGGTGGCGGAGTTGGACGAGCAGCACATGCGTTCTTGTTATTTAGGAGGTAAAATTACATGAATGAAAACAAGGATAACGATTATGAATTAATTTTTAATGATCTCACAGATAAACCAATTTTTGGTGGATTTTATCTATCTGAAATAATAATAGCAACTTGTATTGGCTTGGCTTGTTTTTCGCTTGTATTTGGACTAGGTATTTTTG
>JAJDGJ010000035.1 GCA_030265585.1 Erysipelotrichaceae bacterium OttesenSCG-928-M19
GACTTTTGAGTAATTTTATGATACAATAGTCAAGCGAATGTTTTCGCCTTCGCTCAATACTAGATATTGAGCCAATAGACCAAGAAGGAGGTAGTTAGGATGCGTAAATATGAAATTATGTATATTGTTAATCCTAGCCTAGACGATGCACAATGTAATGAAATAGTTGAGAAATATAATGGAATTATTACTCAAGATGGTTCAAAAGTGCTAGAAGTTAAGGACTGGGGTTTAAGAGATTTAGCTTATGAAATTAATAAGATCAATAAAGGTCATTATATTATTTTAAAAGTTGAAGCCAGCAAAGAAGCGATTTCTGAATATGATCGTCTATCAAGAATTGATACACAAATCATCAGACATATCGTTATTAATGAAGAAGAATAGTTAGGAGGCTTGTCTTATGAATAGAGCAGTTTTAGTAGGAAGATTAACTAAGGATCCAGAACTAAAAAAGACACCAAGTGGTAGTAGTGTAATTAACTTTACGATTGCTATTAATAGAACCTTTACGAATGCTCAAGGAGAGCGTGAAGCAGATTTTATTAATTGTGTAGCTTGGGGTAAAACAGCAGATAATATGGCAGCTTATGTAGGAAAGGGTTCATTGATTGGTGTTGATGGACGTATTCAAACAAGAAGTTATGAAGCTGAGGGACGTCGTGTTTATGTGACGGAAGTGTTTGCGGATAGTGTTCAATTTTTAGAATCAAAAAATACTAATCAAGCTAATATGCAAGCAAACGTGCAAACTAATCAACCAAGTAATGATTTCTTTGCGGAACTAAATCAAAATAATAACAATAATAATAATTCAGCTGATGATATTCTAAGCGGCTTAGATATTTCTGATGATGAATTACCATTCTAGAAAGGAAGCAACAAAATGAATTATAAAAAACGTGGTGGCAGACGTAAAGTTTGTTACTTTACTAAAAATAATATAACTCATATTGATTATAAAGATACTGAGTTACTAAAAAGATTCATCTCTGAAAGAGGTAAAATCTTACCAAGACGTGTGACAGGAACTTGTGCTAAGTATCAAAGACAATTAGCAATCGCAATTAAAAGAGCGCGTCAAATGGCTTTATTACCATATGTAAGTGAGTAATATATTAGCTTATAAACAGATGTTTATAGGCTTTTTTTGTCTCAATAGTGGTAAGTGCAAGTTAATTTTCTAGCATTGCTTTAACTTTGCCACGAAATATATTATAATAATATGAAGGTGATATTATGTATCAAAAGATTAGGAAAATAGAAAATAGAGCATTATTTATTGTTATTAGTAATATTGTTTTCATATTGTTTTATTATGTTGGCTTACCACTAATTATTGTATTTGCACTATTAATTATATTAAATATTATTTTAGTTTACTTAATTAGTAAGAATGCTAATGTGTTAAAGAAATCAATTAATAAAAGTAAAAGTATTTTGCCAGCTTCAGTTATCAAGGCAATTGATATTGATAAATATTGTATGGTTATGTATGATAATGAAGATCATAAAATTGTTTGGGAAAATGAATATTTTGTTGAACAATTTGGTTCACATTTAGATGAAGATATTACAAAAATATTCTCTGGTTTCTTTTTTATTGATAATATTGAAGGAGAGTATTTAGAATATAATGATCGTTATTATTCTGTCATAAAAAATGAGGAAACTTTTTTATTGAAAGATGTTAGTGATTATATTAGAATACTAAAAAATTATGAGAATGAAAAAGATTGCATTTTATTTATTAGAATTGATGGTGTTGATGATGTTTCGGCTGGTATGGATGAAATTGAATACCAAGAAGTAATTCAAAAAGTTCGTAAGATGATTAATGAATATGCAAGTAATTTTGATAGTATCTTGCGTCGTTATAAAAATGATTCTTATATAATGATTGTAAAACATAAAGATTATACTAAGATGTTAGATCAAGGAATTGAGTTATTAGATAATATTAAAAAGGCTAATGAAGAAGATAAAGATCAACTAACGTTGTCAATTGGAATTGGACTTGATTTTGATATTTTAAGAGATGCTGAAAAGGAAGCTGGTTATGCACTAGACATGGCTTTAGCACGTGGTGGTGATCAGATTGTTGTTAAAGCTAAGGGAGAGGCTTATAAGTTTTATGGTAGTGGTTCTGAAGCGATTGAAAAAAGAAATCGTGTTAAAGTACGAACGCTTGCTAAAAGTTTAGAAGGTTTAATTGAACAATCTAGTAATATTGTTATCATGCCTCATAAAAATCCTGATTTAGATGCTTTAGGTGCTAGTTTTGGAATGAGTAAGTTTGTCGCTATTAATAATCGTGAAGCTATAATATGTAGCGATGAAAAAGGATTAGAGAAAACTACTAATGATGCTTACTATTCATTAGGGTTAGATGAAAAGAAATTATTAAAAAATAAAAATGAAGTTTTAACAATGATTGATGAAAATACTTTATTAATCGTTTTAGATACTTCAAATATTGAGTTATTTGAATCTGCAGAAGTATATGAAAAGATTGAAAAGAGAGTTATTGTTGATCATCATCGCCGCTCTAAGGAGTTTTTGAAGAACCCATTATTAGTATATATTGAGCCTTATGCATCATCAACAGTTGAATTGGTTACAGAATTATTAAGTTTTCAAACAAAGAGTTTTCGTTTAGATTCCGATGTTGCAACATTGATGCTAGCAGGAATGATGGTAGATTCTTCGTATTTTACAGTTCGTACAGGTGTAAGGACATTTGAAGCAGCAATGTTATTAAAAGAACATGGTGCTTCACCTTTACAAGCTAAAGAAATTCTACAAGTATCGCGTGATACTTATGAAAAGAAACTAGCAATCATCCAAAACGCAACTTATATTGATGATGAAATTGCAATTTCAAAGTATGAAGAAGGACCAGTAAGTAGAACACTATTAGCACAAGTTGCTGTAGAGTTACTGGATGTTAAAGATATTATTGCAACCTTTGTAATTGCAAACCTTGAAGATGGAACAGTAGGAATCTCAGCACGAAGTAGTGGCGATTTTAATGTTCAAATAATTCTTGAGGAATTTGGTGGTGGCGGTCATTTTTCAATGGCAGCTGCTCAAATAAATGGCGATGTAAAAAGTGTTGAAAAAGCGCTTATTAAAAAAATTAAAGCTATCAAAGAAGGGATGAAATAAAATGAAAGTTATTCTTTTAGAAGATGTTAAAGGTAGAGGGAAAAAAGATGATATAATTGAAGTTGCATCAGGTTTTGGAATGCATTTAATTAGAGAAAATAAAGCAATTGAAGCTTCTAAGGGTGGTTTGAAGAAACTAGATGCTCAAAAACAAGCTAAAGAAAAAGAACAAAACAGACAAGTCGAACAAGCTAAAGAGGATAAAGTAGTTCTTGAAAAGAAACCTTTAGAATTTTATCTTAATGTGGGTAAGGATGGTCGTGTTTTTAAATCAGTTAGCCATAAACAAATTATTGATAAAGTAATGAATGATTTTGGTATTAAATTAGATAAAAAGAAGTTTAAAAATAAAGAACATATTAATACTCTTGGTATTACAAATGTTGAAATAGAATTAGCGAAGGGAGTAGTTGCAACTTTAAAGATTGCAATTAAAGAGCAATAATGAGAACTTTACCACATAATATTGAAGCCGAGCAGGCTGTTCTCGGTGCTATGATTTTAAGTGATAATGCGATTAATGAAACACTCAATTATTTGAAATATAGTGATTTTTATTTAAAAGAACATCAGTTAATTTTTGAAGCACTAAGAGAGTTAAAAAACACTGTTGGAAACATTAATATTGCAACATTAACAACCTATTTAGTTGAAGAAAAACAACTGAGTGAAGTTGGTGGGGTTGAGTATTTAACAAGCATCTCACAGGCTGTTTTTAGTAGTGCTAATATTAATTATTATATTGATATTGTTTTAGAAAGATCATTATTACGCCGTTTAATTTCAACAAGTGAAAAAATTGCCTCACAAGGTTATGAAAGTGAATTGGATATTGAAGATATTCTACAGGATGCTGAAAAGAGTATTCTTGAAGTAACACGTGATCATAAAACAAGTGATTTTCAAACCTCAGAAGAAATTGTAAAGAGTGTTCATGATAATTTAATTGAACTTTCAAAAAGTGATGGTTCCTTAACTGGTATTGCTTCTGGATTTAGTGATATTGATAAGATAACAAATGGTTTTCAAAAAGGTGATCTAATTATATTAGCGGCACGACCTTCAGTTGGAAAAACTACTTTTGCTCTAAATTTAGCTCAAAAAGCGGCTGTAAAATCTAAACAGCCAGTTGTTATTTTTTCATTAGAGATGAGTGCCAATCAATTAATGGTTAAAATGCTTAGCTCAGCTGGTCGTATTGAAAGTAATAGACTGCAAACTGGTCAATTAACTAAAGATGATTGGGATCGCTATACACATGCAGCTTCAGTTTTATCTAATAGTAAAATTTTTATTGATGATACTCCTGGTTTAAAGATGGTAGAAATTGCTAGTAAGTGTCGAAAATTGGAAAGAGAACAAGGCTTAGGTTTAATAATAATTGATTACTTACAATTAATTACTGGTTCAGAGCGTAATCGTGAATCAAGACAGGTTGAGGTTTCGGATATCTCTCGTGCCTTAAAGGGACTAGCTAGAGAGTTAAATGTTCCTATTATTGCTTTATCACAGCTTTCAAGAAATGTTGAACAAAGAGCTGAGAAAAGACCAATGATGTCTGATTTAAGAGAGTCAGGAGCTATTGAGCAAGATGCTGATATTGTAGCGTTTTTGTATCGTGATGATTATTATAATAAAGATGATAGTGATAAACCTGGACAGGTAGAGATCATTTTCGAAAAACATCGAAATGGTGCTCGTGGAAAAGTTAATTTAGCCTTTGAACAAGAATATAGTAACTTTACTGGGGCTCTTCCTGAGGTGCTAGAATAAATGAAAATATTTAGTTTATCATCTGGTTCTAAAGGTAATGCAACTTTGTTGGAATGTGATAACTTTAATATTCTAATTGATGTAGGATGTTCAAAAAAATATCTTAATCAGTCTTTATTAGAAATCAATAAGGATATTAATGATATTGATATGGTCTTAATGACTCATTTTCATAGTGATCATTGTAAGAGTATTAATTGTTTTAGTAATGAAATAATATTTAGTACTAAAGAGGAACATAAAAAACTACTTGTTAACGAGGATAATAAGTTTATTGATATTAGTATCAAACCATTTGAATTAAGTCATGATGAGCGCTGTTACGGCTATCAAATTAAATATCAAGGTTTAATTTATACTCATATTAGCGATACGGGATATTTAAAAAATGATTATCTAAAATATATTGAAGAAAGTGATTATTTGTATTTAGAGTTTAATCATGATCCAATTATGTTAAATAAAACTAATCGACCTAATTTTGTTAAACGTCGTATTTTATCAAATAAAGGGCATTTAAATAATCAAGCAGCAGCATTAGCTTTAGTTAAACACAGTTCTAAATTGAAACAAGTGTTCATTGCTCATATTAGTGAAGAGGCTAATGATGCTCATATTATTGAAGATGAAATAAAACAAGTTTTTAATGATTATAATAAAGAGATTACTTTTGATATTTTGTTTACTGGTCATGAAAAGCTAGTTATAGGTGGTTTAAATGAAGATTAAGATTGTATGTGTGGGGAAAATCAAAGAGAAATATTTAAATGAAGGTATTATGGAATATTTAAAAAGATTACAAAGTTATGCTCAAGTTGAAATAATTGAAGTGAGTGAAACTAAAATCAACGATAATCCTAATGCTAGCCAAATCAAACAGGTTATTGATGATGAGGCTTCTAAGATGGAAAACTATCTTAATGAAAAGGATTATCTAATTGCTCTGGATGTTAAAGGGAAAATGATTAATAATCAAGAATATGTTTCCTTAATTGAGAATGCTAAACTAATGGGGTATTCTAGTTTTTGTTTTATTATTGGTGGCAGTTATGGACTGGGCTTAAAACTTAAAGAAAAATGTCATTTTTGTTGGTCACTCTCAAAGTTAGTAATGAC
>JAJDGJ010000036.1 GCA_030265585.1 Erysipelotrichaceae bacterium OttesenSCG-928-M19
AATGATACTTTCTCATCGTAGCTTAAAGTGGGTAATTTATCTTTTAGAGCCAATTCTTTAAATAACTTGCCATTTTTATTAAAGAATAAATCAATCTCCTTATTACTTCGTAAAATTAAATCACGTAAAGTATCCTCAGCAATTTGTTTCTTAACAAAATCAAAAAAACTATATTCAAGATTGTTTTCTTCTAAAAACTTCATACTATTTCTAACTGTTGTACAACTAGTATAACCATAGACCTTTATCATTCTTAACTTCCTTTCTTTTATAAAAACTCATAAATTGTTTTAATAAACAATAAGATTAACACTAAAATAATAACTGGTTTAACAATTTTATCACCATTATTGATTGCTAGTTTTGAGCCCAAATAATTTGAGACCATATTTACAATAATACAAGGGATAACTAGCCAAACAATAACTTTTCCATTAATTAGTAGCCACATTCCAGCACTAATATTACTTCCTAAGTTAACAATCTTAGCATTTCCATTAGCTTCTAAAAGACTCATACCACATAATGAAAAGGCAATTATATAGAAAGTGCCAGCCCCTGGTCCAATTAAACCATCATAAAAACCGACACCTAAACCGATTGATAAAGCTAATAAGTAAATTTTTTTTCTACTGTAATGCGTCTCCTTTTTTTCTCCTCTAAAACCACTTAAAGAGACTAAAGATATAATTGGTAATGCTATTGTCATAATGATTGCTAAAGTATCTTGTTCAATACTTAAAGCAACACTACTACCAAGAAAGGCACCACATAACGAGCCTAAAACACTAAAAATAATATACTCTTTTTTATAAGAGCCATTTTTAACATAATTTCTTGTCGCTACTCCCGTTCCAAACATGGCTTGAATTTTATTGGTACCAAGAATATTATGCATTGGTACGCCAGCTAACATAAAGCCAATCATGCCAACAATGCCACCACCACCAGCAATGGCATCGATAAAACCACCAACAAAAATAAAAGGTAAAACAATTAAAAGAACACTTAAATCAAAATCCATGCTTTACCTCCTATCTTTTTTCTTCGTCGTAAATCTCCCCTACTGCTTTTGGTCCTGATGATTTGCCACTGGTAATCACTAAAGCTAAAATTGTTAATATGTATGGCAACATAAAGAAGAAATCATTAGGAATATCTTTAAAGATAGCAATACTTCCTGATGTTGTCGCAATAACATTTGAAAAGCCAAAGAATAGTCCTGCAAATAAGACACCCCAAGCATTCCATTTACCAAAAATTAAAGTTGCAATAGCAATAAAACCAAAGCCATGAATAACAGAAGCACTGAACTCTTGATCAACAGTCAACATCATAAAGCCTCCAGCTATACCTCCTAAAAGTCCTGAAATAATAACGGCAATATATCTTGTTTTATAAACATTGATTCCCATTGAAGCTGCCGCTTGTGGATATTCTCCACAGGCTCTTAAACGTAGTCCAAATCTTGTTTTTTTAACAATAAACCAAGTAACTACTACTAAAACTAGAGAGAAGATAAATGGTGAATAAGTTTGAATTAGTAAATTACCAAGAATTGGAATATCATTTAGAAAACCAATATTAATACCTTTAAAGCCATTATTGAAGGCTGGTGTTCTTTGTGATTGAAACATTACTTGCGAAACAAAGACAGTCAAACCTAAAGCTAACATATTTAATGCTGTTCCTGAAATAATTTGATCTGCTTTATATTTAATGCTGGCAATAGCATGTAAAATCGAAAAGATTAAACCTGCTATTCCACCAGCTAAAGCACTAATCCAAGGAATCATACTATCATTAAAGAAAGCTGAATTAATATTCATCTGACCTAGGAAATAACATAGCACTGCAGCTACAAAAGCCCCAATTAACATAATACCTTCTAAAGCAATATTAGTTACACCACTACGTTCTGAAAATAAACCGCCAATGGCTGCAACGATAATTGGTGTTGCATACATGAAGGTTGAAGCTATTATTGTAATTATTGAATCCATTACACTTCACCTCCATTTTGTTTTTTTGCTTTTTTATGCTGTCGTTTTTCCAAATATTTATTAATATATTTATCATAAAGTAAAGGAATAGCACAAAAGAAGATTATTAATGCTGAAATAATAACAGCGATATCGCGTGGTACTCCAGCAACTTGTAATAGTGGTTGTGCAACAGCTAAAATACTAAATAAACCACCAGCAAATAAAATACCTAAAGCACTATTGGCACCCACTAAGGCAACAGCAATTCCTGTATAACCATATTCTTCAAAGCCAGTTAAGGTACGACCATAACCAAAGACTCCTAAAACTAAAGCTGCTCCAGCAAGTCCTGCAAATAAACCAGAAATTCCCATTGACATAATAATACCACGATTTACCTTCATTCCGGAATAATTAGCGGCATGTTTATTATTTCCAATCGCTTTTAATTGATAACCGAATGTTGTTTTATTAATAATAAACCAATATGCAAATAAGCTTACGACAACAATTAAAATCGACCAGTTTAAATGAGAACCATTAGTTATACTACTTAAAAAATCACTTTTTAAAAGCGCTGTTTCTTTTAAAGGTTCTGTTTTCTCTGATGAAAAACCTGGTAATGAACGATAAATCATATTCGCAAAATACATTCCTACATAGTTAAGCATAATACATGTTACAACTTCATGAACATTAAATCTAGCTTTTAAGTAACCAGGAATAACACCAAAGAGAAAACCAGCAATTCCAGCTGCGATAATACAAACTAAAGGATGAATAATTGGTGGTAAATCTAAATATAGCCCACATAAAGTTGCAGCAAGTGATCCCATCATTAATTGTCCCTCAGCACCAATATTAAACAAACCAGTTTTAAAAGCAAAACCAACCGAAAGTCCAGTTAAAATTAAAGGTATGGAAGCAACAATAAATTCACCAACATAGCGAAGATTATAGGCTTCAGCACCTGTAATATCATAACCAGTAAATGACTTTAACATTGGCGCTAAAACATCTTGTGGCATATAAGTTGTTAAACCACCATCCATTTTAATTCCTAAAATCATTGAAAAAATAATTCCTACTCCAA
Source organism: Erysipelotrichaceae bacterium OttesenSCG-928-M19 (assembly GCA_030265585.1). Lineage (GTDB taxonomy): Bacteria > Bacillota_I > Bacilli_A > JAJDGJ01 > JAJDGJ01 > JAJDGJ01. The sequence continues at coordinate 3,079 of JAJDGJ010000036.1, forward strand.
AACCTAAAACAACAGCAACAATACCTGAGAGTGCCTTCTTATTCATTTAAATCACTCTCCTTTTTATTTAATCCTGCCATCATTAAACCAATTTCATTTTCATTAGTTTCATATGTCTTAACCTCACCCATCAACTGACCTTGATACATTACACCAATACGATCAGTTAAACTAAGGATTTCATCTAATTCTAATGATACTAATAAAATAGCTTTATCATCATTTCTTTGGGCAATTATTCTTTGATGAATATATTCAATCGCTCCGACATCTAGACCACGTGTTGGTTGCACAACTAATAATAAATCAGGTGCTAAACTAATCTCTCTAGCAATAATTATTTTTTGTTGATTTCCACCTGACATTTGTCTAACAATCGTCTTACTTCCTAGTGAAGATCGAATATCAAATTCTTTAATTAATCGATTTGCATATTGATCAACTTCCTTTTTATTAATGATCCCATTTTCTTGGTAAGGTTTTTTATCATAGGAATGAAGCACAATATTTTCTGCTAAAGTAAAATCTAAAACTAAACCATGTTTATGACGATCCTCAGGAACATGCGATAATCCAATATCAAAACGTTTCTTAATCGGCATATTAGTAATATCTTGATCATTAAAATATATTGAACCACTCTTAACTTTTACTAAGCCTGTAATACCATAAACCAATTCTGTTTGTCCATTACCTTCAATACCAGCAATACCATAAACTTCACCTTTTCTTACTTTAAAAGATATATCATTTACTACATTATATTTCTTTTTATGTTCAATAACTAAGTTTTTAATCTCTAAAACAACATCACCAGCTTTTTTAGCCTCTTTTTCAACATTAAAATTTACTTCTCGTCCAACCATCATACTAGCCATTTCACTCTCTGTTGTCTTAGCAACTTCTACACAGCCAATTTTCTTACCTTTTCTAAGAATTTTACAACGATCAGCAACCATCTTAATTTCTTTTAACTTATGAGTTATTAAAATAATTGATTTGCCCTCATTAATTAAGTTCTTCATTATTTTCATTAACTCTTTTACTTCTTGTGGAGTTAAAACGGCAGTTGGTTCATCAAAAATTAAAATATCATTATCACGATATAACATTTTTAAAATCTCAACACGTTGTTGCATTCCCACACTAATATCTTCTATTTTCGCATCTACATCGACATTTAATTGATATTTTTCACTTAACTCGATTACTTTATGACGTGCCGTATCTAAATCTAAAACAAATTTATTAACAGGTTCATAGCCAAGAATAATATTCTCAACCACACTAAAATCATCAATCAATTTAAAATGTTGATGAACCATTCCTATTCCTAAATCATTTGCGATATTTGGATTAGTAATTTTAACCTCTTTTCCTTTAACTTTTATCAGACCTGCCTCAGGTTGATACAAACCAAAAAGAATACTCATTAAGGTTGACTTACCGGCTCCATTTTCACCAAGTAAAGCATGAATTTCTTGTTTTTTTACTTCAAATGTTACATTATCTACTGCTTTAATTCCTGGAAATTCTTTAGTAATCTCCAACATTTCGATAACATTTTCCATCGCTTTACCTCCTAGTATTAATTCCTAATAATTATACCAAACATCTATCTTAACCGCAATCTAACAATTAAAAAAGCATCAATCATTTTGATTAATGCCTTATTTAAAACTTTCAATATTTTGTCTTAACAATGTCTTACGATTAGTATTATGAATATTGTTAATCGCATAGTTAATACTCTCTAAATCAGAGATGATAACTAACTTCTTTTTAGCACGAGTAATTGCAGTATAAAGAATTTTATTATCCATAAAGTTTAAATTATAATTAGGTAAAAATAAAATCACCTGATCATATTCATTCCCTTGTGCTTTATGAATAGAAATACAATAAGCTAAAGCTAATTCTAATGCCTGAAGACTATTGTAGCCAATTGTATTATTATCAAAACTAACGACTAATTGGCGCTCACTAATATTCTCGACAATTCCAATATCGCCATTATAAATTTCTTCATCATTTCGATTTTTTAATTGAATAACACGATCATTTAAATCAAATTTATGATAATCAGCACCATAAATTATCCGTTTAACATTTTGATTAATATTATCAATTCCTAGTAAACCTTTATAAATAGGAGCTAGAATTTGAATATCATTCTTATTTGCTAACTTTGTATAAGTTAGTAATTGCTGATAAATAGCTTCGCTATCATTGCTTGCAATTAATTTAACTTCCTCATCAAAGAAAGCTAAATCAAGTTTTTCTTTATTCAACACCTTATAAGCCATCTCAATAATCTTTGAGCCCTCTTTTTGACGATAAATAGTTTTTAAATAAGTGGTATATAAATACTTAGAATCAATCAAATCTTTTAAAACTTGGCCTTGAGATACTGAAGGAAGTTGATTATAATCACCTAATAAAATGATTTTAGAAACATTAAAACAAGCTTTTAATAAATTACCCATCAATAAATTATCAATCATACTAGCTTCATCAACAATTAAGACATCAAAATCCAAGGGATTAAAAATATTATGACCAAAAGTATTATTATGCATATCAAACTTTAAAAGTTTATGAATTGTCATACTATTTTCACTTGTTAATTCAGTAAGACGCTTACTAGCTTTTCCTGTAGGAGCACAAAGTCCAATCAATGAGCGCTTATCTAATCTTTTAATAATAAAGATAATTGCATCAACAATTGTTGATTTCCCTGTTCCAGGACCACCAGTAATAATTGATATCGGACAATTAACGCCTTGATCTAAAGCTTTCTTTTGTTCATCATTAAACATAATACCATT
>JAJDGJ010000037.1 GCA_030265585.1 Erysipelotrichaceae bacterium OttesenSCG-928-M19
TTTAGTGTTCATAGCCTTTTTTACAATTGGCTATAATCAAATAGCAGCAGCACCGGCACAACCTAATTTGCCAGTAGCTACTGAAGTTCAATATACAGCTGCTACAACAGCGACTGTTTCAAATGCAAGTGATTTTGTGACAAATTATCAAAATAATAGTATCACGAGGATTGTGCTATTAAACGATATTACACTTACCAAAGTGCAAACTAATGATATTAAAGCAATGAATCTTATCAGAAGCTTACAAATTGATGGTGGTGGTAATAAACTTACGTTAGATTTAAGTTACACTACACAAGGTGATGAAGGTATTTTTAGTATGACAAGCTTAACAGCTTTTAAAACTACTTTCCATCTAAAAGATATTGCCATAATATCACAAGGAAATATTATTGATGGAAATGGAACAAAAAGTAAAAACTGGACTATTATCTTAGAGGATACTCTGTTTCCAAAAGCAATAGTAAGTCAACAGGCAATGCGTATTGTAAGGGGGAACTGTGCGCATATCTTTTTACGTGGTAATGTAACAATGCATAGTAGTGCTGAGAATCTAATGGTAGGCCGCCTTACGGTTGAAAGAAATGCAAATGTTTATTCAGAATCAAATAGCGGAAATGTCGCTATTTGGTCTTTTGATGGTACTGTAGGTTATAGCTATGTTAAAAGAAGCCTTGATATTGGTGAAAATGCTAAGGTTGAATTAAGAGGAACAAATGGAGCAACTCATGGGGCAGTAGCTTATAATTGGGAGAATATAGACATCCATAAAAATGCTGAATTAATAATAAAAAAACCAGGTAGTGCTTTTAAATATATGTATACCTTAAATATGCCACATAAATATATTAATGTTTTTGATGGAGCAACTCTAAGTGCAGAAAGTATCGGAATAGGAGATCAACCACTTATTTGTATGTCAAATACAGCTGATGAAAATTGTAATGATAGTGGTAGTAAATATGTTGGTCATTTCTATGCAGGTGCAAACTCAAAAGTATTTTTAATTGGAAGCAATTCAAGTTCTACAATTCCTTTAGTTAGTATGGCACTTAATAATAGTACATTTGATTTAGATCATCCAGCCCAATATAATATTAGAAATAATTATCGTGATAGCAGCAGTAAATATGTAGGCTATGCTTTTAATATTGGTCCAGGTGGGAATTTTTATATTAGAGAAGCTGATGTTGAAGTATGGGAAAGAAATAGAACATCGTTAGATACTAAAGCAGATAAAAGTTGGTATCATGCAACGCTTGTCACAAGTGCTTTAGGAGGACCACTTCTAGGAACAGAAGGAGTAACCTTTGATTGGAAGACATCAAAATATGCTCGTATTAGTGGTTATGATACACGTCCTGTTTTAGAACTTGGTGAAATAACAGATGCTGATTTGATAATTGGTGTTCAAGCTTATGTTAATGATTTACCAGCTGAAGCTAATCAAGTTAATGTAACAATAAGCGATAATAAGTCAAGCGTAAAATCAACAGGATGGACAGATGCTAATGGAAAGTATCGCTATATAAAATCGAATTTCTATAAGGCTGGTACTGAAGTAACAGCAACTGGGTATCGTAATGTAGAATTTTGGTCAACGAGAGATCCGCAAGCAAAAGTAATTGTTAAAGACGTTACACCACCGACACCAGCTATTGTGCAAAATACTATTAGTAGTTCTGCAAAGAAAATTACAGGTTTTAGTGATGAACCTGGAGCAATGGTAACCCTAACACTAAATGGAAATCAAATGAAAAATGCTACTGCTGATATAGTAAGTACAACAGTGCAAGCAAATGGTCAGTGGGAGATTATTGTACCAAGTAATATTAGTTTAACCCCAGGTGATAATATTCAAGTGTTTTTAACGGATACCGAAAATAATGCAAACCCAGAAAAAGATACTTACTATAAGGATGCTATTTTTAAAGCTGCATCAAAAATTATAGTTGTGGCTGATCCACAAATTATTGCTGATGATTATTATGAAATAGAACTGAATTCAACTTATTCAGCAACAACAGGAGTTAGTGGCTTGGATAGCAGTAACAATACTATCAATTTTGGTACTGGCGAGTATGATTTAAAATATGATACAAACGTTGATACAAGTAAAATTGGTATTTATAAAACAACTTATACAATGAAAGATCGTTTGGATACTTCAGTAATTACAACAAAAGAAGTAGTTGTTATCGTTAAAGATAATAATGTAATGATTGATTATGAAAATAGTTATATGATTTATGCAAAAAGCTATCAGTTAAATAAAGATATTGATGTTGTTTATGGTAATTATGCTGAAATATATTCAAACTCAGCTGCCAAAGCTTGGTCTATTAATGATGGTAGTCAAGTTGAGGTTTCTATTATTGATAGTAGTAATTATCAAAATGAAATTGGTGGTTATCCGATAACAATAGGTATTAAAGATCATGAAGAAATAAGTAAGCAGATTGTTGCTTCAATTATTGGTAATACAACAGAACTTAGTGATAATTATGCAATTGATGCTAGTGATTTTATAATTGCTAAAAAAGACATTTCAGGAGAAAGTGATGTTTTTGCTAGTGAATATGGTAATGCAAAAGCATGGCATTTATCCGATAACAGTAAAAATGCAACAATAGACATAATTGGTAATGATGGCTATGCAAAGGGTGTTAATCAGGGAATTTATGCACTATATCTTAGCTTAGAAGAGGATGGTTCTTTTTATAAAGAAATTGAAGCAAAGGTAATCGATCGCGAAGAAATTGGTGTTAGTTCAAATTATATTATAGGAGCAAATTCAATTACGATTGGTAAAAAAGTTGCTGAATCAATAAATAACGAAGAAGATTTTATAGCTCTTAATAATGTAAAAGGGTGGCAAAAAGATGATTTAAGTAAGGAAGTAAATGTTAGTTTAACTGATACTGACTTTATTCCAGTACCAGGTGAATATGTAGCTATTTATCGCATTACAGATGAACCAACAACGATTGTAGAAGTAACTATTACTGTTGAAGATAGAGATTATGCCTATCAGGGAACAGAATATATAATAAAAGCAAATGATTTTAGTATTAATAGCACAATTGCAGCTAACATTAGTGAAGATGAAATTGTTAATAAATCAGCAGCTTTAGCCTATTTACTAAGTGATAAAACATCAAGTGGTAAGGTAAAAGTTGGTTTAAATGAGATTGAAGCAAGTGAAGGTATCTACAATGTTGAGCTATATGTTGAAGAGGAAGAACTATGCAAAGTAATAATTAAAGTCAACGTTGCTGATGGCTTACCACCAACATTAGAAGTAACTAATCCAATAGAAATTAGTCTTGGAGATAGTTTTGATAATAAAGTGGGTGTTAGTGTAAGTGATGACGTTGATGAATTATCAGAAGATGATGTTACTGTTGATGGTTTATATAATATTGATGAAGCTGGAATTTATGTTCTAACATATAGTGTTACTGATAGTGACTATAACAAAGTATCTAAGACAAGAGTTTTAGTTGTAAATGATGGCAGTTATGAAGTAGGAAGCAATTATATTCTAAAAGCTGAAGATTTTATTATTAAGAAAAAAGATGTTGTTTCAAGTGGTGAAGGTATAATTGCCTCTGCACATGCTCAAGCTTATAAAATAAGTGATGGAACTAGTGCAGAATTAGTAATAAGTGATAAAGGTAATTATACTAATGAATTAGGAATGTATAATATTACAATCGCAGCTAAAGATGAGCTAACAACAACCAAAACAATTCAAGCAACCGTTATTGATAAAGATGAAGTAAGTGTCGGTAATGAATATAGTATTGGTGCTAATAACATAACGATAGGAAAAAAAGATGTTAATAATTTAAATAATGATAAATTTATTGCTTTAACACAAGCAGAATCATGGAAGAAAAATGACTATGAAATAAAAAGTAGTGTTGTTGTTGAAGACTTAACAAATATTCAAGCAAGCGTAGGGACATACTATGTTACAATGCATGTCGGTGATGAGGCAGATACAAAAGTAACTATCAAAGTAACTGTTATAGATAAAGACTATGTTGTTGAAGTATCATCGTATGCTATTAGTGCTAATGATGTTACAATCAGTAAGATAAAAGCTCAAACAGTAAGTGGTGTCAATGATTTTATTACCTTAACAGATGCCAAGGGATGGAATAAAGAAACAAATGAAGAAGCAAGTGTTATGGTTGCTAATTCAGCCTTTGCTCCTATGCCAGGAAGTTATAAGGTTACTTTAGCTTTAACTGATTCAACAAATACAAGGCTAACTGTTACAATAACGGTCTTAGATAAGGAAAATGTAAATAGTGGTACAATCTATGCAATTGGAGCTAATGATTTTACTATAAATACAACACAGGCAGCTAATATAGATGAAGCAGGTATTATTAGTAAAGCAGCAGCAAAAAGTTATTTAAAAGATACAGTTAGATCTAGAGGAACTGTAAAGGTAAGCGAAAATACAATTAAGAATATTGAAGGTACTTATAATGTTGAGTTGTATGTTGCAGAAGAAGCAACTACAAAAGTAATTATTAAAGTTAATGTAACCAATGGACAAGCACCAAAATTAACAGTAACTAATCCAATTACAATAAATGTAAAAGAAAGCTTTGATGAAAAAGTTGGAGTAAGTATCAGTGATGATAAAGATAGCTTGACAGTAGCTGATGTTGTTATTACTGGACAATATGATGAGAATGTAGCAGGAGTTTATGTTCTAACATATAGTGTTATTGATAGTGATTACAATGAAGTAACTAAGACAAGAGTCTTAGTTGTAAATGATGGTAGTTATGAAGTAGGAAGTAAGTATATTGTAAAAGCAACAGACTTCATTATTAATAAAAAAGATGTTGATACATCAAGTAATGCCATTATTAGTGCAGCTCAAGCAAAGGGATATCATGTCAGTGATGGAACAAGTGCAGAGCTAGTAGTTAATAATAAAGGTAATTATACTAATACAGTAGGAAACTATAATATTATAATAGCTGCTAAAGATGAGCTAACAACAACTAAAACAATTCAAGCAACTGTTATTGCTAAAGATGAAGTAAGTGTTGGAAATGAATACAGTATTGGAGCTAATCATATTGTTATCGGTATAGAAGATGCTAAGAGCATAGATAATGATCAATTAATTACTTTAACACAAGCAGAAGTATGGTTAAATGAAGATTATACAACTAAAGGACATGTAGAAGTAGAAGATATTAGTAATGTACTAGCACAAGTAGGAACATATCAAGTAAGTATGCATGCTCAAGAAGAAGTACAAACTAAAACAACGATTAATGTTGAAGTAATCAATAAAGATAAAGTAGTAGAAGGTAGTTTATATAGTATTGGAGCTAATAATGTTATTATTGGAAAACAACAAGCACAAACTATCTTAACTAATGAAGATTTAATTAGTTTAAATGGTGTAAGTGCGTGGCAAAAAGATGATTTAAGTACAAGTGTAGCAGTCGAAGTACAAGCATCAGACTTTGTGGCAGCACCAGGAAACTATCAAGTAACATATCAAGTAAAAGATGAAGTAAGTACTAAGGTAAGTGTTAGTATTAAAGTTATTGATAATGATCAAGTGAAAACAGGAAGTAATTATGTTATTGGAGCTAATGATTTTAGTCTTAATACAACACAAGCAGCTAATATAGATGAAGCAGGAATTATTAGTAACGCACTAGCGACATCATACTTAATAGATACTTTACAAGAGTCAGGAACAATAAAAGTAGGTACTAATGGTATCAAAGCAACAGAAGGTATTTATAATGTTGAGTTGTATGTTGCAGAAGAAGCAACTA
>JAJDGJ010000038.1 GCA_030265585.1 Erysipelotrichaceae bacterium OttesenSCG-928-M19
AAGGCTGATAATTCCATCGTTAATGAATTCAATAGTGAAACAAAAATCACTAATATTAATATTAGTAATACTGCAATTAGATCAACAGCATTTCAGAATAAAAAAACATATCGAAATTATGATCCTAGTGATAGTTATTTAATGGGTGATTTTATGGGTGGTAGCCTTGGTAAAAATCATAATGCTCTTTTAGAAAATGTTAGAATTAATACTGTTTCTATTTATGGTGATGATTATCTTGGTGGTAGTGTTGGTTTTAACTCCTATGAAACTAACAATAAACAAAAAGCAGTAGTTAGTAAAAATAGTGTTGTTAATATGAAAATATATGGCGGCTATCGATTAGGTGGTATTATTGGTTATAACGTTAGCTATGTCCCTATTAGCCTAGCCAAGATTTCAGCAACTTCAACAAATCATTTAACTATTATGGCTGTTTTACAGAACAGCACTATAACTGGTAGTTTTTATATTAGTGGTTATTCTGAAGCTGGTGGTGCAGTAGGTTTGAACTACTCAGCTAAAATTACAAGTGTTACTGTCAATGCTAAAAGACTAAAGAATAATATCTATACTCACTATGATGAAGCAGCTGGTTTAGTTGCAGATAATGAATTTGGCTATGTTGAAAAAGCTAATACAAATTTAAATGTTAAAGCAAAGGTATTTCAAGCTGCTGGTTTTTGTGCAGATAATGAAGGTACAATTAAAAGCAGTATAGCAACAGGGCATGTCTATAGCCCAAAAGAAGCTGGTGGCTTTGTAGGAAGTAATTTAGGGACAATTAGTAGTAGTAAAGCCTATGGTAATGTTTATGTTAGCACTAGAGTGAAACGAATAATTAAGAAGAAAGTTAAAATTAAAAAGAAAGGTAAAAAAACATATAAGACTAAAAAATATAAGCGTTATTACCCTGTATATTCAGGAAACTTTGCTGCTTATAATGGTAAGCAAAAATATAAGAATATTAATTTAAAAGGTAAAATAACTAGTTCTAAATACTACGGTAAACGTTATTTAAAAAATAAAAAAGTCAGCAATCGTAAGTATGGTGCTTATGGTCGATAATTAAAAATAAGAAAAGAAAAACTGTGTTGTAAAACACAGTTTTATTTTACTTTACTTAATTCTATTTTTTCACCATCAGGTCCTTCTGCAGTCTCAATATATTCATAGATTGCTTCTTTTGCATCAGGTTTAATTGGTTTACAATCAGACACCTTACCACTTTGAGCAACAATTGCTTCGGCAAGCCCCATACACCCTGGATGACCACAAGCCCCGCAATTATACTGAGGTAATAACTCATTTATTTTTTCAACACGGCTATCTACTTCAACTTTAAGAAACTTATCAGCAAAACCTAAGACAAAGCCTAAGAAAACACCTAATACTGTTATTATTGCTACTCCACCCATTATTTAGCCTCCTTATTCGTAAGATGAGTTGGATGATGACCACAATTAATATTATGACAGCCACCACAACCCTCAATATCAATATCAATATCTGGTTTCTCTGTTCGATTGTTTAATACATAAGTAGTAATAAATAAAACAACAATCAATAGAATAAAACCAAATGCGATTAAAAATTTCATTATACTAAACCACCTAGGCCAAAGAAAGCTAAAGCCATAATTGCAGCTGTAATTAAAGCAATTGGATTTCCATTAAATGAACGAGATACTGGAGCTTGTTCAAGTCTTTCTCTAATTGTTGAGAAAATATACATAACTAAAGTAAATCCAATTGAAATACCTAATGAATAAATCATTGTTTGAATTAAATCAAATTCTTTTGTAATAACATTGTTTGCTGTTCCTAATACCGCACAGTTTGTTGTAATTAATGGTAAAAAGACACCTAATGATTTATATAATGCAGGAGAATATTTCTTTAAAACCATTTCTACAAATTGTACTAGTGAAGCAATAACTAAGATAAAAGCAATCGTTTGCATATATTCAATTTCAAATGGAACTAGAATAAAAGAATAAATACAATAAGCTAGAACTGATGCAATGAAAATAACAAAGGTTACTGCTGCTCCCATTCCAATTGCTTGATCTGATTTTTTTGATACACCTAAGAAAGGACAAATCCCTAAGAACTGCGTTAATATAATATTATTTACTAAAGCAGCACCCATAAAAATCACATATAAATCCATGATTATGCCACCTCACTTTTCGCTTCTTGAGCTTTTTCTAATTTTTCTTTATTATCTTTTTTATAATTTTGATAGACCATCATAACTCCAGTTAAAACACCTAGTGTTAAGAAGGCTCCAACTGCTGTTGTGAATATTGGAATCGTAAATGCTACCGGAATAATTTGGACACCCATTATTGCACCAGTTCCAAGTAATTCTCTAAAAAATGAAATAGCTAATAAACCAATCATAAAGCCAATTCCCATTCCAACACCATCAACTGCTGATTTTACTGGACCGTTTTTTGAAGCAAAAGCTTCAGCACGTCCTAAGATAATACAGTTAACAGTAATAAGAGGAATAAAGACTTTCATTGAATTATATAAATCTAATGTATATGCTTTCATAAACATCTCTAACAATGTAACTAATGATGCTATAATAACAATAAAGACTGGAATACGAATCTCTTCCATTACTATATTTCTAATTAAAGAGATAATTACATTTGACATCAATAAAACAAAAATAACTCCAACACCCATACCGATTGCATTTGTTACTGATGTTGTAACACCTAATGCTGGACACATTCCTAGAAATAATACAAAGATGGGATTTTCTTTAAAGATTCCAGTTGTAAAAATATTAAATAAACTATTTGTTTTCATCATCCTACCTCCTATTTATTATTTTCTTTAAAATGTGCTGCTGCTTCTTCAATAGCTTCTTTTAAAGCTGCTGTTGAAACAGTTGAACCAGTAATTGTATCAATTGGATCATCGACAGTTTTTGTTGTAAACTGCTTTTGATAATCTGTACTTGTTTGAATTTGAGTACCATAACCAGGAGTTTCTGCTTGCTCAATTACTTGAAAACCTGCATATTTACCTGTATCATCAATAGCTACTAAAACATTAATATTTGATTGGAAACCATAAGTTGATACTTCATAAATTGTTCGAATTACTTTGTCATCTTTTGAAGCATAATAAACTTTTACTAAACTTCCCTCTTTGATTTCCTCTTCCTTAAACTCTTGAGCATCAGGAATAATCTCTTTTAATAATTTTTCAGTTGCCTCCTTTTGATTTTGAGCAATAATTGGAGCTGTTATATTATTAGTAAAATATAATGCTCCGGCAGCAATGACGCAAATAACTCCTAAAAAGATTGCTAAATTTATAATTTTTTTCATATTATCACCTCATCTAGACAAATTGAAATAATACAGTCATTAGTACAGCAATACCTAAAGTTACAACAATTGAAAGAACTTTTTTACCAGTACCCTCATTAGTAACATTAGCTGTTAGCTTATCAATCATCGGTACTAACATATTAACAATTAAGATTGCAAAAACAACACCTTCAGGTAAACTAGCTTTCGTTCTAATCAAGAATGTTATCAGTGCAAATATAATCGCATAAATTATTTTCCCCTGACGATTAAGCGGGTTCGTAACTGGATCTGTCAACATAAAAACAGCACCAAAGATTAAACCACCACTTAAGACATGAACCATAATAAAATCAAGACTAAATGTTCCAAATGCTGAATCAACTATTGCCAATAGAGCAATTGTACCAATAGCACATACAGGGATTACCCAATCAATTGCTTGTTTAATTACTAAATATACTGCAGCAATAATTAAAGCAATAACAACTGTTTCACCTAAAGCTCCTTGATGAACACCAAAGATAAGTGATGAGTAATTATTAAATGTATTTAAAACTTCAGTAAGTCCATTTTCTCCTTGCATTGTTGCTAGAGGAGAAGCACTTGCTAAACCATCAATGGCTGGAATAACTAATTGCTTACCAAAAGCTAGTAAAGCAAAAGCACGACCAACACCAGCTGGATTAAAGATATTATAGCCAAATCCACCATAAATTAACTTACCAAATAATTCAGCAGCTATAGCTGAAATAAAAGTAACATACAAGATTTCATAAGATGCTAAATCACCTAATGGTAAAGTTAATGCTAAAATCATTCCCGTAATGATAGGAACATTTTGATTAACTTTTTTTGATAATTCATCTTTAGAAGTTTTTCTTAATTTCCAGTAAATATAATCTACTGCAGTTGTTGTTATCATCGCAACGGCAAGAATTAATATTGCTCTAATAGAACCTGCCATACCATATAAATTATATTGTAAAACAATACTAAATAATGAAACAAATATTAATGCTTTAGTTACTGATGACATTATTTGTTTTGTATCAACACTAGAATGGTAATTAGGTGATACACTATATTTAAATTTCATATCTAACCCTCCATTACTTCGCGTTTAATACACGATTTTTTCCTTTTGTAGTATAATCAGTTACTTGAATACGACTTGGACAAATATAAGAACATAAGCCACATGATACACAAGTATCTGCTTTTAATTTTTTTAACATTTCGACATCTTGAGCTTTTTCAGCTTCTTTAATTGCCACTGATTGCAATCCTGATGGACAATACTCAACACAACGTGAACATCTTAAACATGGAATTTCTTCCAATTCTTGATCATATAAAATATTAATAGCATTATTGTAAGTAGTTAAAGCTATTTCATCACTAACAAGAGCTTTCCCCATCATTGGTCCACCAACAATTAATTTAGTATTTTTATCTGTTACATCTTCATTATAACTACTAACTTTTTCAATAATTTCATTTACTCTTGTCCCGGTTGGAACAATTACGTTAACTTTTTTAGTGATCGCATCACCAGATATTGTTAAAGCTGTTGTAAAATCTAAACCTTTTGTTAAAGCTTGTGCTACTCTAATTACCGTTGTCGAATTATTAACGATAACACCAACTTCAGATGGTAGTTTTACAAAGGTACGATTTAATACTTCTTTTACCAATGTTCTTTCCCACCCCATTGGATAAACATCAGGAACTTGTCTTATTTCAATATTATCAATATCACCAATAGCTTTAGTAACTGCTTCAACTAAAGCATCTTTACCTTTTTTAAAAGCAATAATTGTCTTAGGTGCATTACAAGCTTTCATTAAAAATTGAGCACCTAATACTAACTCATTAGCATATTCTTTGATCATATGATAATCAATTGTAATAAATGGTTCACACTCAACACCATTAATTAACAAAGTATCAAAAGGACAATCAGCTGTATACTTAATATAAGTTGGGAATCCTGAACCTCCACAACCTGTAATACCAGCATTTTTAATTGCTTCAATTATTTCATCTTTACTTGCTTTTTCGACACTCATATTTAAAGCCTTATCTTCTTTTTCATATTTAAAATCATTTTTAATTTTAATATGTTGAGCAAAGACTAAATTTGAGCTCATCATTTTTTCAATTCCTTCGACAACTCCAGAAACACTAGCAAAGATAGGAACATAAAAATGATCGCTACGATATGCAACCATCTGACCTACTTTAACATAGTCTCCTTCTTCAACTAACACTTCAAAAGTTGTTGAATTCATATTCATCAATGGAAGATAAACATATTCAAAATCATTGAGAACGATTGGTTTTTCA
>JAJDGJ010000039.1 GCA_030265585.1 Erysipelotrichaceae bacterium OttesenSCG-928-M19
GAATAAATGTCTTTACAAGTAAGAAAAGAACAACAAGTATCATAATTACTAAAGCAATGGTAATAATTGTCTCTCCTACTTTGCTTTTTGGTTTTTGTTTATCAGTTAATAGTTCTTCACTTTGTAATGTCTGCATATCATCTGGTGAAAAACTAATTGAGCTTTCTCGATCTAATGCCAGTGAAACTGTATCAGTTAAACTAGATTTTTGTTGTGGTTTAGTAAGTTTTTCTAATTCCATTGCCATTTGATTATTATCAACTGCTTGAGGTTGTTGATTAAGTGGCATTTCTGGTTTTTTCTCAGCTTCTTGAACCACTGGTTGTGGTTCTATAATAGGTTGTGCTGGTTGTTCTACAACAGGTTGCTCCATAATTGGTGGTTGTCCCATTGCTTGAACTTCTTCCACTATCGGTTGTTGAGGAATAATTGGCTCAGTCTCAACTGGACTATCTTCCAAATAACTCATTTGAGCATCCAGTTGTTTAACTAAATCATCAGCATTATTATCAACTAGTGGTATGCTTTCTTTTACTTCTGGAACAACTTCTTCACGAGGAATTTTAACAATTGGTTCAGCACTTGGTTGCGGTTTACTATTTTGTCTTTGATTTATTGCTTCAATAAAATCCTCATTTTCCATTGTAAAATCTGCTGTTAATTCTAATGAGTCAACACTTTCAATTGGTGCACTTGGTCTAACACTATTTAACCCCTCTTGTAATGAAGAGGTATTTGGTATTTCATTATTAAGTTGAGGTTCTACTTCTACTTCTCTTTTTACATTATCAATATTCGCGACACGCTCTTTTGAGATTGAAATTGGTTCTACAACTTCTATTTCTTTAGCTCTAGCAGCCTTTTCATCGACTTCATTACTTTCTGCTTTTTTTGAATGAACATTAATATTTGAAACGCGAAGATTCTCATATAATTTACGAGCATTTTCCTCAAAGCTAAACTCTTTCTTCTCACTAGAATGCTTAGCGCCACCAACAAAACCATCAAGATTATCATCTTCTTCGTTTTGGATCTCTTTTTGTGCTGAAGCAATTTGTGCCTTTATACTTTCAACATTATAAGTTCCTGTATTTTTCAAATTTTCTTTTATTTCTTCGACTGAAATAACCTTATTAAATGGATTACTATCTGCTGGTGTTTGTTTTTCTTCATTTAATTTCTCAAAATATTGGTTAGCATCATTAAAAACTGCTTCTTTCTGTTCATTACTCTGTGGCGCCACACCTAATATTTCATTATATTCTTCCTCTGATTTAATTCTACTCTTCGCCATTTTCATCACCTCTTAAATTGATTTGGATAGCTCTTTCCTTAATTTTTCTTAACCTATGATTCATTCCTGATTTACTAATTTTATTTATGTTATTCTTATTATATACTTCACATAGTTCAGTTAAACTAGCCTCTGGATTTTCTAACCTTAAAATTGCTATTTCTTTTAACTTATCCTCTAGTTTATCAATTCCTAAATATTTGTCAATCTTTTTTATGTACTCTATTTGTTTAAACGCGGCTTGCTGAGCTTTTTGTTCGTTAGCAACATCCATATTATTCATTCTATTAATCGAATTCACAAAATCACGCTGCAATCTCACATCTTCAAATTTAAAGGTTGCATTAATCGCACCTAAATAATTTAAAAAATCGACTATTTCCACTGAAGACTTTAGATATAGGACATAATTTTTTCTCCTTTTTATTAACTTAAAGTTAATGTTTAATGGATACTTACCTTTATTAACATAGTTAATCAAACTATTTAAATTATTTAAATATGCTTGATCATCACTTTGAATTTCCAAATGATAATTAGAATTCTGAGGAGAATTAACAGAACCTGCTGCTACAAAACTACCTGCAATATAGGCTTTACGACAACAACTCTCCTTAATGAAAGATTCATCAATGCTATTTTTAAATTGATAACCATCCATTAATTTTAAATCATCTAAAATAAATAAAGCCTTATCAATTATTTTTAAAGTATAAATATTCCCTTTTTTAAGTCTCATTTGTTTTGAAACGACAATTTGAGTATCAATCTCGTAAAGTTCCTTTAATATTTCATAAATGTATCTAATAATAGCAACATTTTCAAAAGAAATATTAATACTCATTCCTTTATTATTAATACCTAAACTACTGTTCATTTTTATTATAGCACTAATAAAGGCTTTTTTACAACACTTTGGTAACTCATTTTGACATAGCTCTACTTTTACTTCTCTTGAAAAAGACATTTTAGATCCTTTCTAAACATTTTATTGATTTTTTCAGGACTATGCATTATTTTATCATCTTCTATTTTCGCTATGTCATACTTTAATATTTTAATCTCTTTAGCAATATTTCCAAAATCATTAGCTACTGGATAAGCATCTTCTATTTGATATAAGTCGAGAATTCTTTTCGATATTTTTTGGTTGTTTACAATAACAGTATCAATACCAACAAAACCCAAATGTCGATTTATCGCATCAATATGCTCAGATAAAGAATAGTTATCCGTCTCTCCTGGTTGACTCATCAAATTCGCAAAATAAACCTTTTGAGCTTTACTATTTTTTATTGCCTCTTTAATCTCTGGAATAATTAGATTAGGAATTAAACTCGTATAAAGACTACCAATACTATAAATAATTAAATCAGCCTCTTCAATAGCAACAACAGCTTCCTTACTAGCCTTAACTGGTGTAATATATTCTATTGTTTGAATCTTCTTATTGACTACCCCAATATTTTTTTCACCATAAACCTCACTATTATCAAATAGTGTCGCTTTAATATCTACTGTATCTGTTGAACTAGGAATGATTTCTCCTCTGACATTGAAGACATCTGAAATATCATGAAAAGCACTTACAATATCTTGATTTGATGATTGAATGGCTCCTGCAATAACTAAGTTACCTAAAGAATGGCCTTTAAGACCACCATCTACAAAGCGGTAATTCATCACTTTCTCTAATTGCTCAGGCACATTAGATAGTGAAATTAAAACATTTCGCAGATCTCCTACTGCCGGAATTTTTAATTCTTCTTTTAAAATACCACTACTACCGCCATTATCTGCAACTGTTACAATACACTTTAGCTCAATATAATTAATATCTTTTATCCCTTTTACAAAATGAGATAAACCACTACCACCACCAATACAAACAACTTTACAACTAGTTTTCGACATCACGATGGTCCTTTATTACTAAATAAGATTCATGGTATTTTTGAGCTAAATAGTTAACAATACTTACTGAGCGATGCTTTCCTCCCGTACATCCGACACCAATTACTAAATAACTACGTTTAGTTTTGTGATGTTTTTCAATACTATAATCTAATAATGGTAATAGTTTATTAATAAACTCTGTTGTTTCTTCTTGATCAAAAACATAATCATAGACTTCTTGATCATTACCTGTTTTATCTTTTAATTCCTCAATGTAATATGGATTCTTGATAAAGCGAACATCAAAGACAAAATCTAAATCATTTGGTAAACCATATTTATAACCAAAGGATACAAAACATAATCTAAACTGTGGCACAATATCGCGATCAAACATTTGTGATAAATTTCTTTTTAGTTTTTCATCATCTAATTCAGTAGTATCAATAATAATATTTGCATACTGTCTTAAAATAGTTAAAAGCTTTCTTTCTTGATTAATAGCTTCTACCAATGTCTCATTTTGATTTGAAAAGGGATGTTGTTTACGTGTTAATTGAAATCTATTTAATACTTCCTCATTACTAACATCCAAAAATAACATTTTAACATCAAGCCATTCCAATGCTCTAAGCTTTGTTAACACATTAGAAATAATATCTTCTGAAGTGTTTGAGTTAATGGCAATTGCATAGTTAAAAAAGTACTCTTCAACCTTTAAAGCTTTAACAGTATCCATTAGAGCTGCAACTGGTAAATTATCAATACAATAGTAACCTGCACTATCTAAATAATTCATTGTCACTGTCTTGCCAGCACCACTAATTCCACAAACCAAAATTAGCTCTCTTTTTTCCATTATTATCACATCCTTACTATATTATATCCTATCTTGATAGCAAAAAAGAGTGTTTCCACTCTTTTTTTATCTTTTTTCTTTAATTCTTGCTGATTTACCTGATCTTTCTCTTAAATAGAATAGTTTATTACGTCTTACTTTACCGCGTTTAACTACTTCAATACGATCAACTTTTGGCGAATGAATTGGAAAAGTTCTTTCAACACCAACACCATTAGAAATCTTTCTAACTGTGTATGTTTCCGCAATTCCACTTCCTTGACGTTTGATAACTACGCCTTCAAACAACTGAATTCTTTCACGACTTCCCTCAATGATTTTAACGAAGACCTTAATAGTATCTCCTGAACCAAATTCTGGAATGTCAGATTTTAATTGTTTTTTAGTTATCTCTTTTACAATACCTAAATTCATTTTATCTCACTCCATCTATTTTTAACCTTGTGATTATCTCATGATGACAGCGCACAAAGTATTACCTAACTAAATAGGCTATTATATTATACCTTTAATTAATTTAAATTGCAAATTTTTCACATAAATTTGGTGAAAATCATTATTCTTATTTAATTTAACTTATCTCTATACTGCAACTGTTTTCCAAATCAAATTCGCAAAGCAGATAATATGCGTGATTACGAGCATTTTGGCTACTTAAAGTTCCCTCGCAATAATATGGTGTATCTTCAATTTTAACAGGATTTTGTAAATAATCCTCTATCTTTGTTATTATTGGATCCTTTCCATTTGGATTTTTTTTGCTTGTTGATTTTTTTCTTAGATATAGAATAGTACAGCCTTCCAGAGGTGGTGGAACATTAAGTACTGTTATTAGAGAATTATTAAGAAAAATTGACACAAAAGAGATACAGATGAACTATGATGACATATATTTTGAACTTTCAAACAGTTCAACAATTCAAGGGAGATTCCCAAATGATGATGAGTTTATGGAAAAAATAAAAACAGAGTTATCAAATGATTATGCGAGAGTCCTTTTGTTGAAGATGGAAGAAAATGAAACAAAAAATATACCAGTAGATATTTGTGAAGTATCGATAGAGCATATAATGCCCCAAACATTGACAGAAGAGTGGAAAAACTATTTAGGAGGATATGAATCATCGGATGAAATTCATACTAAATATCTGCAGTGTATAGGAAATTTAACTCCAGTATCAAAATCATATAACTCAAAAATGTCGAACAAATTATATAATGAAAAGATAAAAAGCTTAGAAGAAGTACAATTTTCTATAACAAATAGTATTCCAAAAAAACACTTAAATTGGCAAGAAGAGGATATAAATAAAAGAAATGAAAAAATGTCAAAGTTAGCAGTCAAGTCAACTACAAGCCCGTTGGAAAGATCACGTCCAATTAGGA
>JAJDGJ010000004.1 GCA_030265585.1 Erysipelotrichaceae bacterium OttesenSCG-928-M19
TTGAAAAAAATGATATGATTTTAAGGCTTTTGATTGAGTACAATAATGCGTTGATAAAAGTTGGGGAATATCAAAACGATAAAGATATGGAGAATAAGTCAATTATTGCATTTTCAGAATTCTTACTATTTTTAGAAGATGAATTAAAATATTTTACAGAAAAATGTATCATCGATTTTTCTCATAATACTATTCTTGCAAACATAAACATCAAGAGAATGAAGACCGCAAAAAATCTCTATGATAAATATATTCATTACTATGATGACTATGAAAAAGGTAGATTATTTAAAAATATGTTTCTTTTACCTTCAGGGAGTTTAGATTATTATAATGAGTTTTTACCCTGGTTTACTCGCCGTAGAGAATATATAGAGTATATTAGTCAATGTATTCAAGATGCAGATAATGAAGAGGATAAAAATAAAGCTTTAAACAAAAAATTGAACTATATGTCAAATTTAATTGGTGTAACCTCTATTGAAGTATTTGATTTGAGTGATTTGAAAGAAGAATATATTCAGACAATAAAAGAAATACATGGAAAAAATACGATGCAGGCTTTTAATTTTATTAACTATTGTATGTCTATTGATTTTTTGAAGAGTGATATTATTGAATGGTTATCGACAATTAATAATATTGAAGAAGAGAAAAACTCTTTTAAAAAAAATGTGATCTCAAGAATTGCTTCACTATACTCAGATTCCAGCAAACAAATTATTATTGAGGAATATCTTCATGATGGTTCTTTTAACTCTAGATATAGTAATATGGTAAAGATGGCAAGAGATAGAAATGTCACAAGACAAAAATTGTATCAGGAAAGTCTTGAAGTTTTTGAGCTATGTAAAGATGAAATCAAAGGAAAGAAAAAAAGAAAGAGTAAATTAAGACTTCTTAAGCAATTTTACTCAATTAAAAAACTAATTAGATATTATTCTTTTTGGAGTAAATATAATGACACATTAGACAAAGTTAAACCTGTTGAAAATAGTGATACAATATATTTGTTTGTTAATGATTATTCACTGGTTAATAGTACATTAGCATTGCCATTACTTATGCAAGCAAAGTTAAATAATTGTATTGTTGCCTCGACAAGTCCAAGAATTATGAATCACACCATAACTAATGATGAAGAGTTAAACGACTTATTAAATGTAATGGATTCAGATAAAGATATTAGGCATCACAGTTTATCAAAAAAGTGGCACTATGATTGGAAAATAGATATAGATAATTTTGAAATAAGTTATAATGGTATAAATATTTACCAACCAATTTATGAATTTGTTTCAAGGTATCAATTTACTTTCTTCTTAGATTATGAAGGTGATGCCTTTACAAAAAACAAAGTAATAAAGTTAGTTAGTTATATGGATCGTGTTATTTATTATTGTGAACAGTTGAAAGAGTATGCTATGAAAAACAATAAAAGAATTCGCTTTATTTCAAATGCACCGCACTTCCCACATGCGGCATCATATCGTATTTACTGTGAGGCTGTAGGATATAAAGCTGATATGAATTTTATAGTAATTTCGCATGGTTATGATAATTATTTTAAAAATATTGGTGATGCACAAACTGAAACACTTACGGCTTTAAATTTAACTAAAAATTTAAACTCAAGAAACTCTTTTTTAGGAACTAAGGAAGGATTTGAAGCATATTATAAAAATAATTATGATAAATTACCGGAGTTAAAGAGGAGTGCTTTAGAATGGCTGAGCGTTTCAAGAAGCGTGGAAGAAATTGATTCAAGCAATAGTTTAAAAATAGAAATTTTAAATCATATAAAAAGATATAAAAAGGAGGGTAAAAAGGTTTACCTTCTAAATGGAAAAGTTATTTTTGATTTATGTGTTAAGGATACAAAGGGATGTTGTCATAGAGATATGAGTGATTGGATTACTCATACAGTTGAAACAGTAAATAAAAACAAAGAAATATTATTATTAATTAAACCACATCCTCATGAACAAAGAAAAGATATTACAATGACTTCTGAACCAACAATTACTTTAAAGGATATAATAAAAACGAATATGGAAGAAAATGTTATTTATTTAGATAACTCGATGTTTAAAAATCAAGAGCTTTTAGATTATGTCGACTTAGGCATAATGTGGAATGGAACTAGTTCTCTAGAGCTTGCTGCACAAAATATAAAGACTGTTATTTGTGATAAATGGGGTCAGTTAGACTATCCAATAGGATTTATTAAAACAAATACAAAAGATGAATATGAGAGTTTATTAAATAATCCTGATTCATTTGAAATGGATAAGGAACTACAAGATAAAGCAATTGTGTTTTTAAATTATATGGCTAGTTCAGATGTGTGTTTTACTAATCCGTATACAACAACAAGTACACTAAATTATTTTCAATTTACTAACTCTAAAATTTATGGAGAAGAAATTGACAAGTTAATCAAAAATGGAAATTCAGACTTGTATAAATTATTAGATGTAGTTACAAATTAACTACTAAGAAAGGAATAGATTAGTATGGAGTATATATCTTATAAAATGGTAATGGATATGTTGAATATCACAAAAGGCGACACTGTATTAGTTTCCTCAAGTATTAAACAACTTGTAAGAGATGGGCGTGATAACGGTGAAGTTTTTGATGCTAATGATTTTATAGAATATTTAATGGATGTTGTTGGTGAAGAGGGGACACTCCTTTTTCCGACATACAATTGGGATTTTTGTAAAGGTGATAAATACGACTATAATAATTCTCCAAGTCAAACTGGGATTTTATCACAAGTTGCTTTAGATCGTGAAGATTTTAAAAGAACAAAACATCCAATTTATTCATTTGCTGTCTGGGGAAAAGATCAAGACTTATTTTGTAATCTAGAAAACAAGAGTGCTTTTGGTAAAGATTCTCCTTTTGCGTACTTACATAAGAAGGGGAAGAATCTAATTATAGATGTTGGATTAGTACATAGTTTTACATTTGTTCACTATGTAGAAGAGTGTATAGGTGTATCATATAGATATTTAAAGGAGTTTAAAAGTATCTATGTGGATGAAAAAGGCAATGAAGAGACTAGATCATATACAATGTATGTTAGAAACCTAGAGGATAATGTAACTAATCTAGTTGATCCACTTGGTGATAAGATGTTTGAAGAGAATAAAATAATCAAGAAAAAAATAAACAATGTTAATTATACTGTTGTTGATTTTTCAATCTTTTATGATGAGGCAGTTGAAGATATTCTAACTAATAAATCCCGCTGTTTAGCATACTATGATTCACAAGAAGAAGATATTAGTGGTGAGATGTATAATTTTGTTAAAAAATTATTTCCTATAAATCGCAGCTTAACAGGTGATGGGGTAAGAGAAACATTGCAAGAAATAAAGAAGCTTTTACCCACATTAAAAATACAGGAAGTTGCTTCTGGTAGTAATGTTTTTGATTGGACTATTCCTAAAGAATGGAAAATAAGAGAAGCCTATATTGCTGACATGACGGGCAATAAAATTATTGATTTCAAAAATAATAATCTTCATGTTGTGGGGTATTCAACACCACTTGATTTAATAGTGAAGCAAACTGAATTGGATAACTATTTATTTACTATACCTGATCAACCAGATTGGATTCCATATGTAACATCATATTATTCAGAGCGTGCAGGCTTTGCTATTTCCGAAAATCAAAGAAAACAACTAACGGATAATGAGTATCATTTGTTTATTGATAGCGAACTTTTTGATGGTTATCTAACTTATGGAGAATTATTAATTCCTGGAGAAAGCGATCAAGAAATATTTCTTTCGACATACGTTTGTCATCCCTCAATGGCAAACAATGAATTGTCTGGTCCTGCAGTGGTAACTTTTTTAGCAAAATGGTTATTAGAGAAAAAAAGAAGGTACTCTTATCGCATTATATTTATTCCAGAAACAATTGGTTCTTTAACCTATTTAAGTGAGAATATTGAAGTAATGAAGGATAAAATAATTGCTGGATTTAACGTTACTTGTGTAGGTGATGATAACGCATTTTCATATATTCCTTCAAGATATGGAAATACCTTAGCAGATAAGATTGCAAAAAACATTTTTATTACTAATAATATCGATTTTAAAGAGTATTCATTTTTAGAAAGAGGCTCTGATGAAAGACAATATTGTGCACCTGGTGTTGATTTACCGGTTTGTAGTGTTTGTCGTAGTAAATATGGTGAATATGTAGAGTATCATACTTCAGCTGATAATCTTGATCTTATTTCTCCAGCAGGTTTGTTTAAATCTTATAACTATTATGTTGAGTGTCTAAATGCATTAGAAAACAATGCATACTATTTAACGACATGCATAGGAGAACCACAATTAGGTAAAAGGGGATTATATTCAAATGTTAGTAAAAAAGGTTCAAGTGCTAGTTCAAGAGAAATTATAAACTTTCTTGCTTATGCAGATGGTAAGAATGATTTAATTGATATTAGTAATATAATTAAGGTTCCTGTTAAGAGATTAATTCCTCTTGTTGAAATTTTAATGAATAACAAAATTTTAGAAAAGAAAGGAGCTTAAAATGGAAGATTTTTATTATTATAATCCAACAAAAATACTTTTTGGTAAGGAAAAACAAAAAATTGTTGGTGAAGAAATAAAATCATTGAATAAATCCAAAGTTTTATTACATTATAGCGAAAATAGTGTCACTGAAAATAACTTACTTGCAGATGTAAAACAATCATTAACTGAAAAAGGTATTGAATATTATGAATTAGAGGGGGTAACTCCAAATCCAAAACTATCTTTGATTAGAGAAGGAATAAGAATCTGTAAAGAAAATAACATTGATTTTATTTTAGCTATGGGTGGAGGAAGTACTATTGACTCAGTTAAGGGAATTGCAGCGGGAGCTGTTTTAGATGAAGATTTGTGGTCTTATCTGCAATCAGGTAATAAAATACAAAAGACTTTAGCTTATGGGACAATTTTAACATTACCAGCTTCGGGATCTGAAATGAATAATATAGCTATACTATCAAATGAGGATACCAAAGATAAAATTGGAATAAGTGTTAAGCATCCAATTTTTAGTATTTTAAATGCACAATTGAGTGCTACAGCACCAAAAAAGCAGGTAGCTTATGGCGTTTTTGATATGTTTAGTCATATGGTGGAAATGTATTTTACACCAAGCGAAAATGTAGAGGTTATTGATAATATGTTAGTTGGTAATATGAGAACAGTATATCAATTAGGTCCAAAAACTTATGATGATCCTTATAATTATGATTTATATTCACAAATAACATGGTCAGGTACAATGGCACATAATTATATTTTTGCATTGGGAAGAGTCTCTGATTGGAGTTCTCACCAAATTGAACATGAGATTAGTGCTTATTATGATGTTGCTCATGCTCCAGGTTTATCGATTGTTATGCTTTCATGGATGAAGTATGTTTATAAAAATGATATTGCGCGATTTGCTCAATTTGCATGTGATGTTTTTGATATTAGAATTAATGCACATGATTTAGAAGAAACTGCTTTAAAAGGTATTTTAGCTTTCGAGGGTTTTATTAGATCGCTAGATATGCCTACTAAGTTTTCACAATTAGACATTAATGATATGCATTTTAATGAGATTGTAAGTAAGCTAACAAAAGATGATAGTATAACAATTGGAAAGTTTAGAACATTGAATTATCAAGATATTAAAACGATTCTAAAAAATGCATTATAAAAATCCCTAATCAAGGGATTTTCTTTTAGTTTATTGTTGTTCTTTCTTTTTAGCACTAACTTGCTTTAAGATAGTTTGATATATAACATTCATATTATCTTCATTGCTTTCACTATAGAAATAATATTGTTTTCCAGCCTTAATTTGTAAAAAGAACTTAGTATCTTTTTTTACATTAACATTGGCTTTATCAAAGCCTTGAAGATTAAAAACACCACTAATATAATTATTTTCTTGAACACCTTCTACTTTACTAACTACAGTTGGAAGTGTCTCAATCTTTTCTATAGCACTAATATCTTTTAAAGGTACTTGAAGATTAGTAGTGTCGTAATTGATTGCTAAATGAGTAGTTGTTATTGTTCCTTCAACTTTAGCTTGATTACTTTCGACTGGTTTAACAAAAATTAATAAGACTGCAAAAAGAATAATGATTAATGAAATAATAGCAGTGATTAATAGTTTACCTTTTATGGTTGCTAAATTGATAGCGTAGCGATGAAAACCATATTGCTTAATTGTTAAATAATCTTCATCACTAAATAAGATACCTAGATAGATATTATCAAATTCTTGATTATCGCTTGCGATATTTAATTCTTGAAATTCTTTAATGTATTTTGAAAATAAGAATTGATTTATTAAGAATGGTAATATTATAAAAATAATTAAGTAACAAACCATAATTATAGTTGAATTATTTAACCAAACAAAGAACGGAGCAATGACAATAGTAATAATGAGTAAAAGACGATTATACATTAAAGTTTTCATCTTATAAGGTTTAATTGTTCCAAAGACATATTCATTAGAAATTAATCTTAAATACATAAAATTATCTTTGATTCGAAGTGTTCTTGTGATCGTATATAAATTTAAATATTGAAGAATAATTGTTAAAACAACAACAATTATATTAATAATTAACATAGTAAAACCTCCTAAATTATCTATCTACACTATACCAAATATGCTATAATAAAACAATAAATATCTTTGAAACGAGGAGATAAGATGATAGAAAAGATAATAAAGAATAGATTTAATCGTGAAATAGTCCTTTATTGTTGGCAAGTAGAAAAACCACAGGCAGTTCTTGTTTTAGCGCATGGTGCTAGTGAACATATTCATCGTTATGCAAAGTTTGCTCAGTATTTAAAGGAACAGGGTATTATGGTTATAGGCTATAATCACTTAGGGCATGCTGAAAACAAGATTGAATTAAAGGAAGGTGTTTTCTTTGCGCAAGAGAATGGACATCAACTATTAGTTAGTGATTTAGAGGATGTTTGTTTATTTGCTTATCAACAATATACTGATTTACCATTAATTGTGATGGGGCATTCAATGGGTTCATTAATAGTGAGAAATTGGGCTATTAAATCAAAATTATTAGTTGATGGTTTAATTATTTGTGGTAGCTTACATCCTAGTCCCACACTAATTAAATCTGGTTTATTGTTTGCGAAAGCTCAAATCAAACTATTTGGTAAATATCATTTATCCAATATCCTTAATAAGATTGCCTTTGGTTCACTAGAAAAAAGAATATCTTATAATCAAGAAAATGTGATTAACTATAAAAACGATCCTGAGTGTGGGCAACAATTCTCAAATCAAGCTATTTATGATTTAATGCAGTTAATGAATGATATCATAGATGATAATAAGATTAAGCAATCTTTAAAGACTAAATATTTTATAATTTCTGGTAGTGATGATCCATTTTCAAATAAAACTAAACAACTTGATCTTTATTTAAATAGTTTAAAAAGATATGGTTTTAATTATTCATATAAGTTTTATCAAAATATGAAACATGAAATTTTAAATGAGGAAAACAAAGAGATCGTCTTTGAGGATATTGTAGCGTTTATTAGAAAAATAAAATAATAGTGCTTCATTGTAATTGATTAATGATTTAAATATGAAAATGCTAAAACTTTATTTGACTAAATTATTTGCTTTTGATACAATGGTTGCAATAGAAAAAATGCTTAGAAAAGAAGAGTAGTTATTGAAAGCTATTAAAGAGAGCTTGGTTAGGTGAAAGCAAGTATAGTGGAAAATGATGAAGATGGTCTTGGAGCAGCATAATTGAAATTAAGTAGGTTATGATGGTTAGCACCCATTAAAGTGCTTAGTATTAATAGATACTAGATGAGATATTTATCGTAAGATAAGTATAAATTAAGGTGGTACCGCGATCTTTCGTCCTTAGGATGAAGGATTTTTTTATTAGAAAGGAATGATTACATTGAAAAAGAAATTTTACATTACAACGCCAATTTATTATCCAAGTGATAATCTGCATATTGGTCATGCTTACACGACAATTATTGCGGATTGTCTAGCAAGATACAAACGTATGCGTGGTTATGATGTTCATTTTCTAACTGGTACAGATGAACATGGTGAAAAGATTGAAAGAGTTGCTAAAGAGAAGGGTGTTGCTCCAATCGAGTACGTGGATATGATTGTAGGTAATATTCAAAAATTATGGAAAGAGCTTGAAATTAGTAATGATGATTTTATTAGAACTACTGAGCCTAGACATACTAAGGCTGTTCAAAAGATATTTACTAAGCTTTTAGAAAATGGTGATATTTATAAAGGTGAGTATCGTGGTAAATACTGTGTTCATGATGAAGCTTTTTGGACAGAAGCACAGTTAGATGAAGATGGTAATTGTCCAGATTGTCATCGACCAGTTGAGGATCGTGTTGAGGAAAGTTATTTCTTTGAAATGTCAAAATATGCAGATCAGCTAGTTGATTATTATAATAGTCATCCGGAATTTATTGAGCCTGAATCAAGAAAGAATGAAATGTTAAGTAATTTTATTAATCCAGGTTTAGAAGATTTATCAGTTTCACGTACTGGTTTTAAATGGGGGATTCCTATCTTAGAAGATCCAGCTCATGTTATATATGTGTGGATTGATGCTCTTGCTAACTATATAACTTCACTTGGTTACTTAAGTGATGATGAAACTAATTTTGAAAAATATTGGTCTGAAGATGTTGAAATATTACAATTAGTAGGTAAAGAGATTGTTAGATTCCATACTATTTATTGGCCAATTATGTTATTAGCTTTAGGTTTAAGGTTACCAGATAAGGTTTATGCTCATGGCTGGTTGATTATGAAAGATGGTAAAATGTCAAAATCAAAAGGAAATGTTGTTAAGCCAGAATCATTAATGGCTCGTTATGGCAATGATGCTTTAAGACACTATGTGCTATCACAAGTTGTTTTAGGAAGTGATGGAGTCTATACTCCAGAGTTATTTGTAAGCTGTGTTAATACTGATTTAGCGAATAACTTAGGAAATCTTTTGAACAGAACAGTTGCTATGGTTGAAAAATATTTTGATAAAACAGTAAGAAAAAATGATGCTACTACTGAATTTGATCAAGCTTTATTCGCCACAGCAGAAACAACAATTAAAGAATATGAAAGTCAAATGGATAAATATCATATTGATAAAGCAAGTAGTGCTATATTTGACTATGTCTCACATTTAAATAAGTATATTGATGAGACGCAACCATGGGTACTTGCTAAAGATGAGAGTAAGAAGGCTGAACTAGAAATGGTTTTATTAAATCTTTGCTTAGGTTTAAGACAAGTGGGGATTATGTTACAACCATTCCTACTAGATGCTTCTCAAACTATTTTCAAACAACTAAAATTAGTGGCTGCTAATCAAGAATATGATAGTATTTATAATTTCTATGATGTTGATGTGATTAGCGTTGCAAAAGGTGAAGCGATTTTTAATCGTTTAGATGTTGAAAAAGAAGTTGCTATCTTACAAGAAGGAATGTAACAATGAAAAAAAATAGAAAATATCTTATTTTTGTGATTGTCTTTCTTATTTATAGTATTGGTTTGTATAAAATTGCTTCTAATCCAACAAGTATTATTTCAACTAAAACAAATGATCCATATTTGGCACGTTTTATTGAAAACTATAATACTTTAAAAGAGAATTGGTACTATTTCACTAGTCCTGAAGAAGTTTTAGAAAAAGCAACTAATGCAATGACATTATCAAATGATAAGAATGATCTTTATACTGAATATATTAAGCCAGAAGATAGTAAGGAATACTTTGCTAGTATGGAATCTGATTTTGTCGGTTTGGGCATTCAATATATTAAAGGAGCAGAATATCCCTTAATTTCAAGGATATTTACTGGTTCTCCTGCTCAAAAGGCTAAGCTTCAGGTTGGTGATAGTATTAAATCGATTGATAATAAATCTTTAAAAGGCTTAGATGCTGAGGCAATAAAAGATGCTGTTTTGGGTAAAGATGGCCAAAAAAGAAATTTAGTAATTATTAGAAATAATAAAGAAATAAAAACAACTGTTGTCTTGAAGGAACTTGAGTTTAGTGTGTTTTATGAAATTATTGATAATAATGGTTATTTATTATTAAATGAATTTTCAAAAACAACAGCTAGCGAGGTAGAGAGTGCTTTAAAAGAGTTTGAAGCAAAAAATGTGGATAAAGTAATTATTGATTTACGTAATAATCCTGGTGGCTATTTAACTACTTTAGAGGAAGTGGCTGATTTATTTTTACCAGCTAACAAAGTTATTTTAAAGACTAAGGATAAAGAAGGTAATATTAATGAATACAAAACAACAGATGATAAAAAATATGATAATGATTATGTTTTATTAGTTAATCATAATAGTGCAAGTGCTGCTGAGGCTTTTGTAGCTTGTTTAAATGAAAACTTAAATATTCCTATTTATGGTAGTACTACTTATGGCAAAGGTATCATGCAAGATTTTTTTGAATACTCAGATGGTGGTTATTTGAAATATACTAATGCTGAATGGTTAACTCCAAAAAACAATGCAATTAATCAAAAGGGAATTAAACCAACTACTGAAGTAAAAGACTCTGTTATCTTTAATGCGATGGACAATGTATATAACTTTGATAAAGATATTAAATATAACACTGTTTCAGCTAATTTAATTGCCTACCAAAAAGCTTTGCGTGCTTTGGGTTATGATGTTGATCGTGTTGATGGTTATTATAGTAAAAAAACACAACTGGAGTTGACTAAATTCAAAAAAGATTATGGTTTAAGCAAGGAAGTTGATTTATCTAAAAGAGTTCAAAATAAAATTGTTGAACGTGTCTTTATTGAAAAAGATAAGACAAAAAACGATCATGTGTTGAATCAAGTTTTAAAATGATATTGAAATATTTAATATCATTTTTTTATTTATTTTATTGTGCTACAATATATTAAAGAGGTGCATAATGTGCAAAAGGCAATGATAATAATAAATAGTAAAAACAAGCGTTCGCAGTTTGCGCAGAAGCTTTTTGATATTTGTCGTGTCCTGGCCAAAAAGGATTATGAAATTATCGTTAAATTCACTAAGAGAGTTAATGATTCTTTTAATATTGTTCTAA
The DNA here is from genome assembly GCA_030265585.1 of Erysipelotrichaceae bacterium OttesenSCG-928-M19. GTDB lineage: Bacteria > Bacillota_I > Bacilli_A > JAJDGJ01 > JAJDGJ01 > JAJDGJ01. The sequence goes on from JAJDGJ010000004.1 coordinate 11,180, forward strand.
AATACCATGATAAAATAGATTTGTTAGTGATTGCTGGTGGTGATGGAACAATGAATGAAGTTGTTAACGCTTTAAAAGAAACAAAGAATAAACCAAAAATAATGTATTTTCCAACGGGGACAGTTAATGACTTTGGGACTAGTTTAAAAATACCAAATAATTTTAATAAACAAATGCAATTATTGAAAAAACATGAAACTAAATTCGTTGATAGTGGTAAGGTTAATGATTATTATTTTAATTATATATGCGCTTTTGGTCCTTTTACTAGAACTAGTTATGTAACGCCACACGATGAAAAAAATAAATATGGTAAGTTTGCTTATTATCGTCATCTTGTTGCTGAGTTACCATCTTTTTCACAAGCTTATCCGTTGGATATTATAGTTGATGGTGAACACATTTCTGGAACCTATACTTATGCATTAATCATCAATTCAACAAGTGTGGCAGGTTTTAAACATTTTATGAAACATGATAGTATTGATGATGGTTATTTTAATCTGGTTTTAGTTAGTAAAGCGAATGCTAAAATCTTTCGTAAAGGAATCGGTCATTTGATTGAGGGGATGAAAGATGATTTTAATGATGAGGATTATATTTTAAAGAAATTTAAAAAATTAGAGATAACTACTAATAGTGATGTTCAATGGACATTAGATGGTGAAAAAGGCCCAACTGGAAGTATCAAGGTAGAAGTTATTCATCATAATTTAGAAATAATGAGTTAATCACACAACAACAACACATTCACTTCATAGAAATAAGATGTCAATATGGTATTTTATTAAATGAGGAGTGATCCAAAATGAAAAACATTTTAGTTATTGAGGATGAACAAGCAATTAATGATTTAATAAAAGAAATGCTTAAAGCAGAAGGTTATCAAGTCGATAGCGCTTATGATGGTTTACAAGGAATGTTTTTATTTAAAGAGAATAAGTATGATTTAATTATTTGTGATATTATGATGCCCCATATGGATGGTTATGAGGTAGTCAAAAAAATTAGAGAAGAGGATAAGTATATAAATATTATTATGTTATCGGCCTTAGATCAAGAATATGATGAATTAAAGGGCTTTGATCTTGGTGTTGATGATTATATAGCTAAGCCATTTTCTTCTCGCTTATTAATTAAGCGAGTTAATGCTTTATTTAATAAGCAACAAAACAATAAATTAAAGGATGACTTGAAAAAAATTTTTAGGGAGTGATTTTGATGAAACGAATATTAGTTGTTGAAGATGATTTAAGTATTCAAGATATTATTTATGAACTACTTAAAGAAGAAGGTTATGATGTAAAAAAAGCAAGTAATGGTAAAGAGGCTTATGATATTTTTAAAGAGCACTCTTTTGATTTAATAATTACTGATGTGATGATGGATGTTATGGATGGTCATCAATTGGTGAAATTAGTACGCAGTAAAGATAGTGATGTTAAGATATTAATGTTGACAGCATTAGGTGAGGAATATGATGAGCTAAAAGGCTTTGACTTAGGTGTCGATGATTATATTTCAAAACCATTTTCTTTCAATATTTTATTAAAAAGAATAAAGGCATTACTTAGAAGAGGTAATGAGAGTGATGAATTAACTATTGATAATATTAAAATGTATGTTGATGAACATATTTTAACAATCGATGATCAAGAGGTTGATTTGACTTTAAAAGAATTTGACATTCTAAGAATATTAATGACTAATCAAAACAAAGTTATCTCTCGTGAAGCGCTCTTAGATGAAGTTTGGGGTTATAGCTATTATGGTGATACAAGAGTAATTGATACTCATATTAAAAATATTAGAAAGAAAACAAAAATTGATAAGATAAAGACGGTGACTGGTGTTGGCTATAAGTTGGAAAAATAATCGCTTAGGAAGGAAAATATTTGAGTTTGGACTAGGAATGTTTCTTGTTTTTAGTGTGCTCATTTATTTTTTAATTTATGGTGGTATTCCAGTCTTATATAAGTATTACAAAACAGTTAATTTTGAAAAGAAAGTTAATTATGTATTGAAAAATAGTGAGGATTTAACAACTTTAAATAGGAATTTAGAATTACTTAGAGAGGAAACAAACGTTAATATTAGTTATGAATATCAAGGAATTAATTATAATTGTTTAATCGATGGTCATTGTCAAGAGTTTAACGAGGATATTTTTAGAAAAACACCACGTTTTGAACGTGATGATTTTATTACTAGACAAGAGAAATTAGAAATAAATGGTGAGGATTTAACAATTAATTTTACCTTGCCAATTAGTTCTACTAAGGAAGTTCAAAATATTCTTTTCTTATTTTTACCAATCTTTGGTTTAATTTCAGTAACAATGGCCTTGTTGTTATCATATGCAATTTCGACACGTTTATCTAAAGCAATTGTCAGTTTAAGAAATGATGCTAAAAAGATAACTTCATTGATGTTTGATATTGATCAATCAGTAAAAAGCAATGATGAATTAGGTGATTTATCTCATAGTCTAGTTGTTTTAGCAAACACCTTATGTCTTACTTTAAATGATCTTCAAGAAGCTAATGCTAAATTACATGATGATATGGAAAAAGAGCGCTTGAGAGAAGAAGAAAGAAGAGCTTACATTGCTACATTATCGCATGATTTAAAAACTCCATTAACGGCAATTAGAGGTCAATTAGAAGGGATGTTATATAATGTTGGTAAATATAAGGATCATGAAACTTATCTTGAGAAAAACATTGACTTAACTTATGAAATGGAAGAAATGATTCAAACTATTATTATTAGTTCCAAGCTAGATGAATATAATCTTGAGTTAGTAAAACAAGATATTAATTTACTTGATTGTTTAAAAAAATCTTTACTTGATTTTGATTATAGTATTGAAAATAAAGCATTGGATATTACTATGAAAGTAGCTAGTGATTATATTATAAAGGCTGATAGTAACTTATTTGGTCGTGTTTTAAATAATCTGATTAGTAATGCTATTGAATATTCACAAGAAAACAGTAAAATAGACATTATCTTAAGTGATGACATTTTAAGTATTTCAAATATAGTAGCTGATTTTGATGATAGTTTAATTAGTGAGGAGTTAATTTATAAACCATTTTATCGTCAAGATAAATCACGTAATAAAAATGGTTCTGGTTTAGGAATGTATATTGTTAAGAAAATTTGTGATTTGCATGGAATAAAAATAAATCTTGAATACAATGACAATAAGTTTATTGTTTATTTATCTTTTACAAGAGAATAGTCAACTCAATATTTTAAAAAAGAGTAAATTGTGATATACTAAATAAGCATTATCAATAGCTTATAAATATTAAGGTGTGATCAAAATGAAGAAGAATGATGGAAAATATGGTAAAACTATTAACTTAAAACAAAATGATGAAAAAATTATTGTTGAATTCAATTTACATAATAGTTATGAAGCTACTGGAGTAGTATTAGTTTCAAAATTTTCTAAGCATAGATATGAGATTACTCTAAACCAAGTAGCTAATAACTATGAGTTTATCATAGACTATGCAGCTCTTGCTGCTAATAATTTGCTTGATATAAGCGATGAATATTTATCGAGTCTTAAGATGTTTAAAGAACAGGAGTTAGTAGAGTTTTATGATATTTTTCTTAATCTAAAAGTTAATCACAACAATGATGTTTATGGTAAAAATGCTAGTATAGTAGCATTAGATGATAAAAATAGTGATGGTTTTTATCATTTAGGTGGCTTTGATAAGGTTTTAATTGCCAAGGAAACGACAAATTCTAAAACAATGTTGTTAGAGTGTAGTGAAGAAGGCTTTTATGGTATAGGGATAGGATGTCATTTTTTAAACTATTTTGAACAGAGTGTAGCATCAGTTAAGATTGGTAAAGGAAACATACTTACCAAAGGAAATATTAAGACTAATTTAAATGTTGATAATATGTTTCTTCTCTTAAAAGGACGCGATAGTTTTACTGAGTATGAAATTCCACTTATTAAGCTAGATAAAAAGATAATCGATGCTGGAGTTTATGCACTTGATTATGAAGTAAATTGTAATCTAAATGAGATTGTTAATGACGATTTTGTTGAAGATACTTATGCGCTTAATTTTAAATTTATTAGTGATGATGAAAGTTACATTAATAAAGTGAATCGCTATAGTTTTATACAAAGAAAATCAATCAAAAGATTTGTTGTTAAGGCAAACACAAGTGTTTTTTATTTTTGTCCAACATATACTTTTAAAGCAAAACTATTACGTTTTCAAGTTGAGAACTTTGGAATAGATGAATATGAATTTCTAAAGAAGAAAGTAAGATCAAGATTTTTTGATCGTCTGAGAAATAGAAATCGTGATATTTGGTTGATTTCTGAGCGTATATATAAGGCACAGGACAATGGTTTCTATTTATTTAAATATATGAGAGAAAATTATCCTGATGAAGAAGTATATTATGTGATTGATAAAGAGTCCAAGGAAGTAGAAAAGTTACAAAAATATGGAAATGTTGTTTTTTACAAATCAAAAGAACATATTGAATTGACACTTTTAGCAAGCAAATTTATTTCGACTCACCATTTTGATTATATGTTACCTTTTAGAGACTTTTCTTTTAAGAAAAAATTAAAGGGTGCCGTAGTTTTTTTACAACACGGAGTACTAGGAACAAAAAATATGGCTAATTTATATGGTTATGAATTGAAAACTTTTGATGCCGATGCTATTATTGCCTCTAGTGAAAAAGAAAGAGGTTATATTCTATCAGACCTTAAGTTTCCAAAAGAGAAAATCCATATTACTGGACAAGCTAGATATGATAATTTATTTAATACTAAAAATACTAAAAAACAAATCATTATTATTCCAACTTGGCGTGATTGGTTACAAAACATTGATAAATTTCTTCAATCTGATTACTTAGAAAGATATCAGAGTTTGCTTAATAATGTTGAATTAGCAAACAAATGTCAAGAAAACAATATTGAATTAATTTTCTGCTTGCATCCTAATATGCAACAGTATAATTATTTGTTTAAGGGAAAAAATGTAAAAGTAGTCTCTCAAGGAGAAATTGACGTTCAGACACTGATTAAAGAAGGCGCTTTAATGGTAACTGATTATTCAAGCGTGGCTTTTGATTTTTCATTTTTAGGTAAACCAGTTTTATATTATATGTTTGATCGTGATAAATTTTTTGATAAAACAGGGTCTCACTTAGATATTGATGCTAGCTTACCAGGAAGAATAGTAGCTTATGAGGATATTTTAATTACTGAAATTAATAAGTATATTGATAATGGTTTTGTTATGGAATCTAAATATTATCAGCGTGCTAATGAGTTTATTAAATATAAAGATACCAATAATGCTATGAGAATTAGAGAAGTAGTGCTAAATACTAAAAAAGATAAATCCTTAAAAATCAAGTTTAAGAAAAGTGATTCGTTAAAGTTATTAGGTGTCTTTTATCGTAAAAATAAGTTTTTCTTGCCGACCATCAAAATAATTGTTAAACTTTTAAAGTTGTTACCAATGAAAAAAGACCTTGTTGTCTTTGAAAGTGGTATGGGTAAGACAGGTAGTGATAATCCAAAAGCATTATATGATGTTTTGAAAGTAGAAAGGCCAGAGTTGAAAAAGGTTTGGGTTAGTGAGAATTTGATTGCTAATCTAGATGAAAATACAATTAGAATAGAAAGAAAATCATTAGCTTATTATTATTATTTATCGAGAGCTAAATATTGGATTAATAATCAAAACTACCCGTATTATATGATTAGAAGAAAACAAGGCATTTATTTACAAACCTGGCATGGAACGCCATTAAAGAAAATGTTTTATGATTTAAAGAAAATTTATGGTCGTGATGAAGGTTATAAGAAAAGAAATGCTCAAGCGATTAATCAATGGTCACATCTTTTATCACCTAATAGTTATACAACTAAGAACTATCATAGTGCCTTTAGAACTAAGGCACAAATTTTGGAACTAGGATATCCACGTAATGATGTCCTATATACAAATAATAATGAAGATTATCGTAATCAAATTAAAGATAAGATTGCAATTAGATTAAATAAAAGAGTCATTTTATATGCGCCAACATTTAGAGATGATCAAGTTGTGGGTCGTTCTAAATTTAACCAAACGTTAATGTTTGATTATAAAAAAATGTATGATTCACTTGGTGCTAATCAAGTTTTATTAATTAGAACTCATATGGTAGTAGTTAATGAACTTATAATCCCACCTGAATATGGAGATCGCATCATTGATGTTAGTGATTATTCAAATATTGAGGATTTGCTATTAATAAGTGAGGCTCTGATTACGGACTACTCTAGTGTTTTCTTTGATTACTTAAATTTAGAAAGACCTATTATTTTTTATGCTTATGATTTAGATAAATATCAAGATAAGCTACGAGGTTTCTATTTAGATTATACTAAAGATAATTTGCCAGGACCGATAATTACTGTTGAAAATGAACTTTATGATATTATTAAAAATATTGATAAAATTAACGAAGGGTATGCAAGTAAAGTAAAACAAATGAAAAAAGAATATTGTTCTAATGATGATGGTCATGCTAGTAAAAGAATAATTAAGGAAATATTTAATAAATAAATTTAACTAACTGCTTAATTGATAAATTATACTTGCTAAGTAGTTTGTAAATTGCTATAATATAGTATGATTTGTTATCTAGTTAGATACAAGAAGTGGAGGTTTGAAAATGGTAAATTTTTTAAGTGCTTTAATGGTAATAAATGCTATTGTGTTAATAATTGTTGTAATTTTACAACCACCAAAATCTGAAAATGCTGCTGGAACAATGAGTGGTACAGGAGTTAATGTATTTGCTCAAACAAAAGAACGTGGAGCTGAATTAGTATTCAAAAGAGCTACAATTGTTTTTGGCGCAACTTTTATGATTATTCCAATTATAATCGCAGTATTAAATTAACAATGAGGGCTAAGCCCTTTTTTGTTTTATAATAGAAAATGTAGGTGAACTAAATGAAAAAAATTATAAAAAAATTTGCTCGGAAAAATTATTTTTTTAGAAAACTACAAGTTAAAAGATTAGAGAAAAAAAGAAGAAAATATTTCAAAGATAATTACTTGAAATTTAATGTGGATGAGAAACTTGTGATAGTGGAGTCATATCAAGGTCGAAATTTTTCATGTAGTCCAAGAGCAATTTATGAGTATATGATTAATAATAAAAAGTATGATGATTATCATTTTGTTATTCCACTTCGAAAAGTAAATGAGGAAGTAAAAGAATGTTTTGAAGATAAACGAACAAAGGTGGTTAAATTTCGTAGTAAAGAGTATTTTGATGTCATTGCACAGGCTAAGTATTGGATTAGTAATTCAATATTTGAAACAACAGTGATAAAAAAAGATAATCAAAAATATTTACAAACATGGCATGGTACGCCATTAAAGAAATTAGCGTTTGATATTGATACAGTTGGAAACAATAAAATTCGTAGTAATGAAGAAGTTAGAACTATGTATGCTAGTGATGCTATTAGATATGATATGGTATGCTCACCATCTCCATATTTTAGTGAACATATTACTAGTGCCTTTAATCTTAAAGAACTACACAATCATAATATAGTTTTTGAAACAGGATATCCCAGAAATGATTGTTTGATAAATTATCAAGAAACCGATGTAATAAAAATTAAAGAGCGTTTAAACATTCCTAATGACAAAAAGGTTGTTGTTTATGCTCCAACATGGCGCGATAATCAACATCAGTTAGGGGTGGGCTTTACTCTAGATTTAAAATTAGACTTGGATAAATTATATAGAGAATTTAGTAGTGAGTATTTCTTTATATTAAAATTACATCATTTTATTGCTAGCAAAATAGATTTAACTGGCTATGAGGATTTTGTGATTGATTGCTCAAAAGAAAATGATATTAATGATTTACATTTAATTTCAGATGTTTTGATTACCGATTATTCATCATTATTTTTTGATTATGCTAATCTTAAAAAACCAATTTTATTCTATATGTTTGACTATGATGAATATGCTATGGAAACAAGAGGTTTCTATTTTGATTTCGAATATCTTCCAGGACCAATATTTAAAAATGAAGATGAATTAATTAAGGGGTTAAAAAATCTTGATGAGACTTTTGAACCTTATCTAAAGAAATTAGATAGCTTTAATGAAAAGTATAATCCATTAGAGGATGGCAAATCAGCGCAAAGAACGATTGAGAAATTCTTGGAAATTTAAGGTGAGTAAATGTTAAAAGATAAAATACTAGAGATATTAAACAATAATCATTATTCTCCATTAACGTACCAAGAAATCGCGCAAATTATTTTAAATAGTAATGATGATTATGATTTAAATGAGATTTATAAAGTACTGGTAACTTTAGAAAATGAGTATGAGATTATTAGAGTTAAAAATGATAAGTTACAAAGTATTTCTAAAATGGGTTTGCTTAAAGGAGTTCTAGATATCAAAAAAGCTGGTTTTGGTTTTGTGAAAACAAATGATTTTGATATTTATATTAGTAAAGATCATTTAAATGGAGCTATTAATAAAGATTATGTTTTAGTTAAACTAGATAAAAGCATTCAAGGTTTAAATAAAGAAGGCACAATTGAGAGAGTTTTGAAACATGGTTATAATTTAATTGTGGGTAATATTATTGTAAAAAAAGGAAAATTGTTTGTTAAGCCAGATGAAAGCAGCTTAAATTTTTTAATTAGAATCAAAGATAAATACTCTTTAGGTGCTAGTGAAGGTCACAAAGTGCTTTGTTATATTAGTGATGTGGATACTAAGAATGATATTAAATATGGGAAAATCAAGACTATTATTGGTCATATTAATGATGTTGGAATGGATATTCTAGCTATTGTTTATAAATATGGCTTTGATCCAAACTTTAGTAAAGAGGCTTTAAGAGAAGCTAAACAAGTTAGTGAAAGTGCTGTTGAATTAGGAAAACGTAGAGATTTGCGTTCTTTATTAACTTTTACAATTGATGGTGCCGATGCAAAGGACTTAGATGATGCCGTATCTTTAGAGCTAAATGAAAAAAACAATTATCTTTTATATGTCAGCATTGCTGATGTTTCATACTACGTTGCTGAAAAGACGTTTCTTGATAAGGAAGCGTATGCACGCGGGACTTCTGTTTATTTAGCAAACCGTGTTGTACCAATGCTACCACCGCAATTGTCTAATGGCATCTGTTCATTGTTACCTGAGGTGGATCGTTTAACGCAGACCTGTAAAATGGAGTTTGATCAAGCAGGAAAGCTAGTTGACTACGAAATATTTGAATCAGTTATTAATTCTGATTTTCGCTTAACGTATGATGAAGTTAATCAGATACTTGATGGCAATCAAAAATTAAGTAATCAGTATAATGAGATTGTTGCTGTGTTATTTAAGATGCATGAGTTATCTTTAAAATTAAGAGCACAAAAAGAGAAACGTGGTATGCTGGATTTTGAAATTGCAGAACCTAAAATAATTGTTAACAGTAAGGGTAAGGCAATCGATGTCGTTGTTAGAAAACGTGGTGAGAGTGAAAGAATCATTGAAGATTTTATGATAATTGCTAATGAAACAGTAGCACAACATATATATTGGTTAGATTTACCATTTCTTTATCGTGTTCATGAAAAACCTAATCCAGATAAAATTAGAGATTTTTTAAGCTTTGCAAGCATTTTTAAGTTAAAATTAAAAGGTAATTTGGATAATATTACTAGTAAAGATATTCAAAAATTATTAAATGATATTAATGCTCAAGAGGATAATTCATTTTTAGATAGATTATTATTGAGAAGTATGGCCAAGGCAAAGTATCAAAGTGATTGTTTAGGGCATTTTGGCTTAGCCAGTAATTATTATACGCATTTCACATCACCAATAAGACGTTATCCTGATTTAATTGTTCACAGATTATTGCGTAAATATTTGTATAATGATACTAGTAAGCTTGATATTAGTAAGCTTACTGATAGCTTACTAAAAATTGGTGAGAAAACTTCACAAAAAGAACGTGATGCTATTGATGCAGAAAGAGAAGCAAATGATTTAAAAATGGCAGAATATATGGCCGATCATCTTAAAGAAATATATGAAGCAAGGATAGCTAGTGTAACTAGTTTTGGTTTCTTTGTAGAGCTAGAAAATACGGTTGAAGGGTTAGTTCACATTAGTACTTTAATGGATGACCATTATATTTATGATAGTAAGTATCATTTACTAATGGGTCAAAGAACAAAGCAACAATATAAGCTTGGCCAGAAAGTTAAGGTTATTGTTGACAAGGTTAGTATTAGTGATCGAAATATTGATTTTAAAATTGTTAAGGAAGAGGGAAGTAAGTAGATGGATTTAATTTATTTAATAAAAGTAATTATTATTGCCATTGTTGAAGGAATTACGGAGTTTTTACCAATATCTTCAACTGGACATATGATAATATTTTCGGATTTGTTGAATTTAGAATCAACACCGTTTTTAAAAATGTTCTTAGTTGTTATTCAGGTGGGAGCAATTATGGCTGTTGTGGTTTTATATCGTAAAAGACTTGCGAATACTTTAAAACCAGAAAACCTAAAACCAGGTAAAGTTGGCTTTGCTTTTTGGACAAAGATTGCAATTGCCATTATTCCTGCAGGAGTAATCGGATTATTATTTGATGATATTATCGAAGAGAATTTTATGACTAGTATTACAGTTGCTTTTGCTTTAATTATTGGAGCGATATTAATGATAGTATGTGAAAATAGATTTAGAAAAAATGCTAAAGTAATGGATGTTGATGAAATTAGTTATAAACAAGCCTTTATTGTAGGAGCTTTTCAAACTCTAGCAATTCTATTTCCAGGCTTCTCACGCTCAGCTTCTTCGATTATTGGAGGTTGGATTATGGGCTTTTCAACTGTAGTTGCTGCTGAGTTTTCTTTCTTTTTAGCTATTCCAACAATGTTATTAGGATCAGGATATAAATTGTATAAATATGAAGGAGCCTTAACTGTACCTGAAATTGGTTATATTATAGTTGGCCTTATTGTTTCCTTTATTGTCGCTTATTTTGTAATTGAGAAATTTATCTCTTATCTACAAAAAATGCCAATGCGTATTTTTGCAATTTATCGTGTTTTGGTAGGATTAGTTATTTTAACAATGTTTTTTTTATAGAAAAGTAAATAATGTGATTAGTATTTTATGTTGTCTATAAATATGGTATAATCTATAAGGAGCAATTTTAGAAAGTGCTAATCTATTAGTTATTAATTTTAATGTTGATAGTAATAAATTTAAATTTATGAAATAGAAAAAATGGTGATTAAATGGTAAAAGAAATAAAAACATTTATAGACGAGCATAAAAATAACGGTGGATATATTTGGAAACTTGCTGTTTCTAGCGCTAGAGAAGATACTCAAAAAACAACTTTAGGAATGTATTGGAATGTTGTTAGAGACATTATCTTTTTTATTGCCTATGGTTTCTTTATTACAGTTGTTAGAGGTAGCGGATCTGCAAGTATTGAAGGGATGCCACGATTAATTTATTTATTTACGGGGTTAGTTGGATGGTATTTTATTAATGATATTATAAAAACTGGTGTCAAGTGTATTGTGAAAAACAAGGGTGTGTTTACAAAAATAAAATTTCCAATTTTAATCATTCCAACTTTTGAAACAATTGCGATTTTTATTAAGCGAATTATGACAGTTGTTTTATTATGTATTATTCTACTTCTTTTTGTAATATTTACTGACTATCGTCCTGATATTAATATTTTTGGTGTAATCTATGCTTTAGGTGCTGCTTTTCTTTTTGGAGTGGCTTATACTTTATTCGTGAGTGGTTTTTATACAATTTCAAAAGACTTTAGAGAATTATATGGAGCAATTATGCGAATTCAGTTTTACTTTGTTCCGATATTCTGGTCGGTATATCAAGACTTACCAGCTGCAGGACTGCCAAATTGGGTAGTTACTTTTATTGCTAACACCCCGTTTATTCATGTGATTAACTCTTTTAGAAGAGCAATTTCACTAGGAGAGTTTCCACAATTATATAGCATTGGTATTTTCTTTATAATAGTGTTAATTTTGTTTTGTACTGGATGTTATATTCAGTATCGACTTAGAAGAATTTATGCAGACTTTGTTTAGAGGTGACCTATGGAAAATGCAATTGAATTAAAAAATATAAAAAAAACATTTAGATACTTTAAAAAGGACTATATGGTCTTTTATTGGTTATTTACTAATAAAGGTTTTACAAAAGAATTTAAAGTTTTAAATGATATTTCTTTTACAGTAAAAAAAGGTGAAATAGTTGGTATTTTAGGAAAAAATGGAGCCGGTAAATCAACTATTTTAAAAATAATATCAGGAATTTATTTTCCAACAAGTGGGAGTGTTAAGGTTAATGGCTCAATAGCTAGCTTAATTGAACTTGGAGCAGGTTTCAAGCAAGAATTAACTGGGCGAGAAAATATTTATTTAAAAGGAACTTTACTTGGTCTATCAAAGGAATTCCTTGATGATAATATTGATCAAATGATTGAATTTGCTGATATTGGCGAATACATTGATATGCCATTAAGAACATATTCATCTGGGATGTCAGCTCGTATTGGGTTTGCACTCGCGGTTAATGCTGATCCAGATATTTTAATTATTGATGAGGTTTTTGCGGTTGGAGACAAAAATTTCCAAAAAAAATCTCGAGCTAAAACTGAAGAGCTTTTAAAATCTGGAAAAACAGTTTTATTTGTCTCACATTCTGAAGCTTTAATTGCTGAGTTTTGTGATCGTGTTCTTTATTTAAAAGAAGGAAAAGTTGTATACGATGGTGATGTAAAACGTGGTTTAGCTATTTATCATGCTGATAACTTAAAATTAAAGCGCGAACCAATTTTATCATTTCTTGAGAGTGAATTAAATAATAATGAATTAACACTTAGATTCGAATATGGAATTGGTGCTGGTGATAGGGTAGTAGGACTTGATAATTTCGATAATTTTGAGTTTAGTGTTTCACGTTATGATATAAGTGAAAAACAAGCAATGGAATACGATTTTATTGATTGTCAAATAGAGAAACTTAGCGAAGATAGTTTAGATATTATTATTCAATTACCAGATATTGTCGATAGCGGTTATTTAACAATAAATTTTAAACATAAAGATAACAGTGACTATGTAATTAGTAAATATGTTGAGATTCAAAGTTCAATTGACTATGGTGATTATATTTTAGATATAAAAAATGACGTGAATAATTTTGCTTTTCAGCTGAATAGTTGTAAATAATATTTTTTAATGAGGAGGAATGTTATTAATGTTGAAAAAGATAATTAGAAAACTTATTCTTTTTAGATATCGAAAATATGACAATAAAGAGTTAGAGAAAAAATTATTTGTAGCAAAACCAAAAACTTATGAGTTAGTTTCTCGTGCTCGTAGAACAGGTCAAAGAAAAGAATATCGTAAAAATATAACGAAAAAAGTTAATGAAAAAATGTTTTTTTTCGAAAGTAACTTAGGACGTCAATATACAGGTAATCCTCGTTATATTTATGAGGCAATGATTGAGATGTATCCTGATTATGAATATGTTTGGGGTTATAATGGGGATCCAGATAATATTCCTGGAAATCCAAAAGTTGTTGAAAGAGGCTCACAAGAATATTACCAATTATTGGCTCAAGCAAAATATTTAATTAACAATACGAATTTTCTTAATATCTTCTTTAGAAAAGAATCTTTCTTCTTACAAACATGGCATGGGACACCACTAAAAACATTGCATTATGACCGTAAGAATATAGAGCCAGCTAGAAGAGAAAAAGGAACCTTCTATTTAAAATCGCGAGAATGGAGTGCATTATTAGCAGCTAATGAATATTCAGCTTCCAAATTTAAGTCTGCCTTTCGTTATGAAGGAGAGATATTAGAATATGGTTATCCTGCCAATGATGTTTTTTATGATAGTGATAAGCAAGAATTGTTTCGTAGAAGAATTAGAGAGCAATTAAATATTGAAGAGGATAAATATGTAATCTTATATGCCCCAACTTGGACAGGTTATAAACCATTGGGAGGAGCAATCTTTGAATTTAAATTAGAATTAGATATTGAAAAATTAATTAGTGATTTAGGAAATGATGTTGTTCTTTTAATTAGAAGCCATCATATGAGTGCTAGTGATGAAGTATTAGAAAAACTGAAAGGACAAATAATAAATGTTAGTAAATTTGATGATGCTATTGAATTAATGTGTGCTGCTGATTTATTAATTACTGATTATTCATCAATAATTTATGATTGGTATTGTACTAAAAAACCAGCATTATATTATGTTCCAGATTTAGAGGAGTTTTTAAAATATCGTCCTCTCTATTATGATTTTAGAAATAAATATAGTATTCCATTATGTCAAAGTCAAGATGAACTAGTTAGTGAAATTAATAATGCACTACAAGGAAATCATGTGGTGGATGAACAGTTTTATCAAGATTTTTGTAGCTTACATGATGGTAATGCCACAAAAAAAGTTATTGAATATTTATTAAGTAAGTAATAGCTTTAGTTTTCTAGCATGGTTTAGAAAAATCATGCTTTTTATAACGAAAGATATTTACTAAATTATAAAATATCATGTAAATAAAAAATTCATATTTAAAACAAGAATTATGTTATAATATGCTATACGTAATAGTTGAGGTGATTTTATGAAAAAGAGGCTAACATTTTTATTGTTGGGTTTTATTATAATAATAAATTCAAGCGTGGATGCTAAAATAGATTTTAAGAAAAATTATAAATATTATGAAAAGATTTGTTCACAGAGATCTAGTTATGAAATTAACAAAAATGCTTGTGAGGAATTTGAGCAATATAAGAAAGATACTAATTCATCAGTTACGGAGATGGAAGAGTCTTTAACAGATACTAAATTAAATGCTGATAAGTTAGCAAAACTAATTAGAGAAAATAATGAGATAATTGAAAAGAAGAATAAACAAATCAAAGATAATCAAAAGAAGCAAGCAGAAAACGAAAAAAAGATTGCAACTTTAGATAAAGATGTTTTAGATAGATTAAGTACAATGCAATATTTTTCAGATGAAAATCAAATTATTGATATTATTATGGCTTCAACTAACTTGGAAGATTTAATGACAAGAATTGATGGTTTGACGATGATTAATCGAAGTAATCTTGAAGTAATTTATGAATTAGAAAAAACATCTAAGGAACTACAAGATACACAAAAGTATTTAAAAGATGATATTAAAAAATTAAATGATACTAAAAAGAAACAGCGTCAAATGTTGAAAGAGTTTAGACGTAAAGAAGCTGACTTATACTCAAAAATGAGTAGTGGTGGTTCAGGAGCTGTCTTTAATGATAGTATTTCAAAGTTAGATCTATCAAAGATGAATGATACTTCTAAATCTTGGGGTCGTCCTATTAAAAAAGGAACTGTCACGGCAACAACATGGAATTATCCAGCAAGTTTTGGTGGAGGTTGGCATCCAGGCATTGATATTGCAAATAAGGTGGGAACAGATATTACAGCACCAGCTAATGGCGCTTTACTAGCAACAGCTAATAGTGGTGGAGGTTATGGTAAGCATATTGTTATTGTCATGAAAAAGAATGATTATGTTTATACAATGATTATGGCACATTTAAATGATTTTGCAGGTGTCAATGGCTTTAGTAAAGGACAGACAATTGCCTATTCAGGTAATACTGGTGCCTCAACAGGACCTCATGTTCATGTCGAAGTATTCAGACATAATACAAATGATGTTTCAAAAGTTGTTAATCAATACAAAAAACAAAAAGATTATTGGTTTGGTTTAGGTTATAATACTAAAGGTGATTGTAGTAAGGTATGTCGTCTGCAACCAACCGAAGTTTTTAAATTGAAAATGAATCAATCATATTAAGCCATTATTAATGGCTTTTTATTAAGTTGGGAGCAAAATAATGAATAAAATAGATGAATATGATTTTAAATTAGATGATGAGTTAATTGCCCAAACTCCTTTAAAGAAACGAGATGAATCTCGTCTTTTAGTTCTCAATAGAGAAAGCGAGACTATCGAACATAAAAAATTTACTGATATTTTAGATTATTTAGATAAAGATGATGTTCTTGTTTTAAATAATAGTCGTGTTTTACCAGCACGTCTTTTTGGTCAGAAAAAAGATACGGCTGCTAATGTAGAGGTGTTATTACTAAAAGAAACAGCTACTGATATCTGGCAGTGTATGTGTAAACCGGCTAAAAGAATTAAAGTAGGTACAATAATTCATTTTAGTGAAGAACTTGAAATGGAATGTCTTGAAGTGTTAGAGGAAGGAATAAGAGTTTTTAAGTTATACTATCAAGGTATTCTTTATGAGACTCTTGAAAAATTAGGGACAATGCCTTTACCACCATATATTAAAGAGACTTTAGCTGATCAAGAACGCTATCAAACTATCTACTCAAAAATTAAAGGAAGTGCTGCAGCACCAACAGCAGGCTTACATTTTAGCGAAGAGTTACTAGAGCAAATTATTGCTAAAGGAGTAGAGATTGCTAATGTAACACTTCATGTTGGCTTAGGTACTTTTAAACCAGTTAGTGTTGAAGATATTGATAAACATAAAATGCATAGTGAATACTATTATCTTGATGAAAAGAATGCAGCAATTATCAATAATGCTAAAGCAAATAATAAACGTATCATAAGTGTTGGGACAACAACAACACGTACTCTAGAATCAATTGCTAAAAAACATGGTATAATTAAAGCAGATAGTGGTTATACTGATATTTTTATTTATCCAGGTTTCAAATTTGAAACTATCGATGTTCAAATTACTAATTTTCATTTACCAAAATCAACTTTATTAATGTTAGTTAGTGCTTTTGCCAGCAAAGAATTAATAATGAAAGCATATCAAGAAGCAATAAAAGAAAGATATCGTTTCTTTTCTTTTGGTGATTGCATGATAATAATTTAGGAGTGGTACAATGATTAAAACGATCACAAAATATGCGACTAATACTTTAGTTATTGAAAAATCACGTTTTATTTGTGAGCTTTTTGTGATTGATAATGAACAAGAGGCTAAACAGCTTATTGCAAGTGTTAAAGAAAAACATCCTAAAGCTGTCCATCATTGTTATGCTTATGTTATTAAAAAAGAGTTTCAAAATATAGAAAATCAATCTGATGATGGTGAACCATCTAAAACAGCAGGGTTGCCTATGCTAGATATTTTACGCTATGAAAAGCTAGTTAATGTTCTGGCTGTTGTAACTCGTTATTTTGGTGGGACATTACTTGGTACTGGTGGTCTAATTAGAGCTTATTCAAACTCAGTAAAAGAGGCTTTAAAGGAAACTGAGATTAAAGAAGCCCATTTAATGTCAGGATATAAAATTAGTTTAGATTATTCATGGCATAGTATTGTAGAATATGAGATTAAGAAGGCTGAAGGGATAATTAAAGACATTTCTTTTGTGGAAGAAGTAACAATTACTTTTTATATTAGTGATAAAACTTTTATTGAATATCTACAAAATAAAACTAATAATTCTTTAGAAATTTTTAAATTAGATAGTATCTACCTATAACAATATGATATAATTAGTTGAAAACAGAGGTGGTAATATGAAGTTAAATATTGGTGTAATATTCGGTGGTGTCAGTGTTGAACATGAAATTAGTGTTATTAGTGCTCATCAGGTTATTAATGCCTTAGACAAGGAAAAATATAATGTTATTCCTATTTATATAAGTAAAGATCAAGATTTTTATTTTGAGAATAGCTATTTTGATATTAAAACATTTACTGATTTATCAAAAGCAGTAGCAGCAGGTGTAAAAGTAGTTTTCAAGAAAGTGCAAAGTAAAGTCGAAATGCACTATGCCAAAAATAAGTTGTTTTCCTCAAAAATGAAAGATATTGATATTTTCTTTCCGGTAATGCATGGAACTAATGGTGAGGATGGTAAACTACAAGGGATGCTAGAAATGCTAGATGCAACTTTTGTTGGACCTGATACTAAATCGGCTGTTAATGGTCAAGATAAAGTATTTATGAAAAGTATTCTGGCTCATAATGGGATCAAGATTGTCGATTTTGAATGGTTATATAAAACAGACTATTATGAAAATGAAGATGATATCATTACTAGCTTAATTAAAAAGCTTCATTTTCCAATGATTATTAAACCAGCAAGTTTAGGAAGTAGTATTGGAATTAGTAAAGCTAATAATATTGATAAATTAAAAGAAGCAATAGATTATGCATTTCAATATGATACAAAGATTTTAATAGAAAAAGTAATTGATAATCTTTGTGAAGTGAATTGTGCTGTCTTAGGTGATTATAGTGAACAGATAACTAGTGATATTGAAGAAGTTTTTCAATCAGATGAGTTTCTTTCATATGAGGATAAGTATCAATCAAAAGGGAGTAAGGGACAAGGAATGGCAGCAACAAAACGTGTTATCCCTGCAAACATTGATACTGAACTAACTAGTAAAGTTAAAACTTTAGCTATCGATGGCTTTAAGGTTTTAAACTTATCTGGTAATACACGAATTGATTTTTTGATTGATAAAAATACTAGAGAAGTCTATTTAAATGAAACAAATACAATTCCAGGCTCATTAGCTTTTTATATGTGGGAAAGTAGTGGTATGCCTTTTAGTGAACTATGTGATCGTTTAATTAAATTAGCGATTAAAAGAAAAAGAGAAGAAGCAAAGAATATAACAACTTTTTCAACTAATGTTTTAGAAAACTTTGATGGTTCTAAAACAAGTAAGAAGATGGGATAAATAAAGGAATGATTTTTTGGATAAAATAAAAGCATTTATTATTTTTGGAACAAGACCAGAAGCGATAAAAATGGCACCACTTGTTTTAGAAATGAAAAAAAGAGAAGAAATTGCATTAACGGTTTGTATTAGTGCCCAACATCGTGAAATGTTAGATCAAGTATTAGATATTTTTGAAATTGAAGCGGATTATGATTTTAATATTATGACTAAAGGACAAACATTAGCTGATATTACTGTAAAAGTTTTAGATAAATTTAATCAAACAATTAAAGACGATCGCCCTGATATTGTTTTAGTTCATGGTGATACCACAACAACATTTGCGGCTGCATTAGCAGCTTTCTATAATGAAGTGAAGATTGGTCATGTGGAGGCAGGGTTAAGAACATATAATAAATATTCTCCTTATCCAGAAGAGATGAATCGTCAAATGGTAGGAAATCTTGCGGATTTACATTTTGCACCAACTAATGAAAGTAAAAATAATTTATTACAAGAAAACAAGGATCCTAAATCGATTTATGTTGTAGGTAATAGTGCGATAGATGCATTAAAGTATACTGTTGATACGGATTATTACCATGAAATTTTTGAATGGCTAGGTAATGATAAATTAATTCTTTTAACAGCTCATCGCCGAGAGAACTTAGGACAACCAATGCTTAATATTTTTAAAGCAATTAAACTGTTTCTAAAGGAAAATAAAGACTATAAAGTAGTTTATCCAGTACATTTAAATCCTAAAATAAAAGAATTAGCCAATAGTGTTTTTGATGAGAATGATAATATTAAGTTGATTGCTCCCTTAGAAGTAGTTGATTTTCATAATATTATGAAAAAGGCTCACTTTATTTTAAGTGATAGTGGGGGTATTCAAGAGGAAGCACCTAGTTTAGGTAAACCGGTCTTGGTTTTAAGAGATACAACTGAGCGACCAGAGGGGATTGCTGCTAATACTTTAAAGTTAGTGGGAACTAGTTTTGAGGGTGTATATCAAGCATTGAATGAGTTAGCACATAATAAGGAACTCTATCAGAAAATGGCTCAAGCTTCTAATCCTTATGGAGATGGGACAACGAGTAAACAAATAACAGATATTATTATTAATACTTTTAAGAATAAAGATTGTTAGTAAAATAACAGTCTTTTTATATTACAGATAAGTAACCGCTTACATTTTTGTGTCTTTTTAAGTAAATGACTAGCAAGCATGCCCGATATTTGTTAGAATAAAACATAGGTTAGTAATAACACAATTTATTTAAAAATTAGGAGGAAAATAAGTAATGGCAATTAAAGTAGCTATAAATGGTTTTGGAAGAATTGGACGTTTAGCGTTTAGAAAGATGTTTGATGATAGTGATTTTGAAATTGTAGCAATTAATGATTTAACTGATGCAGAGACATTAGCACATTTATTAAAATATGATTCAGCGCAAGGAAGATATAAAGTTGAGAGTATTAGTGCAACAGATGACTCAATTATTGTTGATAATAAGGAATTAAAAATTTATGCCCAAAGAGATCCTAAAGATTTACCTTGGAAAGAATTAGGTGTAGATGTTGTTTTAGAATGTACAGGTTTCTTTACAAGTGATGAGAAAGCACAAGCTCATATTGATGCTGGAGCTAGAAAAGTTGTTATTTCAGCACCAGCTACTGGTGATTTAAAAACAATTGTTTATAATGTTAACCATGATATTTTAGATGGTAGTGAAACAATTATTTCAGGGGCTAGTTGTACAACTAACTGTTTAGCTCCAATGGCTAAGGTTTTAGATGAATCATTTGTTATTGAAAAAGGTTTTATGACAACTATTCATGCTTATACTAATGATCAAAATACTTTAGATGGACCTCATCCAAAAAAGGATTTGAGAAGAGGACGTGCAGCAGCAGCAAATATTGTACCAAACTCAACAGGTGCTGCTAAAGCTATCGGTTTAGTGTTACCAAATTTAGTGGGTAAATTAGATGGTTCAGCCCAAAGAGTTCCTGTAATTACAGGATCATTAACTGAGTTGGTAAGTGTTGTTAATAAAAAAGTTACTGCTGCTGAAGTTAATCAAGCGATGAAAGCAGCTAGTAATGAATCGTTTGGTTATAATGAAGACTTAATTGTTTCTTCAGATATTATCGGCATTAGTTATGGTTCATTATTTGATGCAAGTCAAACTAAAGTAGTTGATTTAGATAATGGTAAATCACTAGTCAAGGTGGTATCTTGGTATGATAATGAAATGTCTTATACTTCACAAATGGTTAGAACAATTAAATACTTTGGGACTAAAATTTAATTATGAAAAAAACAATTAGAGATTTAGCTTTAACAAATAAAAAAGTTCTAGTTCGTTGTGATTTTAATGTACCTTTTAATAATGGTGAAATAAGTGATGATAATAGAATTAGACAAGCTTTACCAACCATCAAATATTTAATTGAGCACAAAGCGAAAATTATTCTATGTTCACATTTAGGAAAAATAAAAAGTGAAGAAGATAAAAAGAATAATAGTTTAGCACCAGTTGCAAAAAGACTTAGTGAATTATTAAATCAAGATGTTATCTTTGTGGCACAAACAAGAGGTCAAGAATTAGAGGATAAAATAAATAGTCTGCAAAGTGGAGAAGTTATTTTATTTGAAAACACGAGATTTGAACCAGGAGAGACAAACAATGATGAAAAACTTGCTCAATATTGGGGAAGTTTAACTGATTTTTATGTCAACGATGCTTTTGGTAGTGCTCATCGTGCTCATGCTTCTACTTTTGGTGTGTCTAACTATGTTGAGGATAGTGCAATTGGTTTCTTAATTGAAAAAGAATTAGATTTTATTGGTAATGCTTTGGCTAATCCTAAGCGTCCCTTGATTGCGATCCTTGGCGGAGCTAAAGTTGGTGATAAGATTAGTGTTATTGATAATTTATTAAAAATTGCTGATAAGGTTATTATTGGTGGTGGGATGTCATATACTTTTATTAAAGCTCAAGGTTATGAAATTGGTAAAAGTTTAGTTGAGGAAGATAAAATTGAGCTAGCAAAAGAATATTTAAGTAAAGCTGAGGGTAAGTTAGTTTTGCCAATTGATTCGGTTTGCGCTAGTGAATTTAGTAATGAAGTAGCAACAAAAATATATGATAATAAAGAGATTCCAAGTACGATGATGGGCTTAGATATTGGTCCTAAAACGATTGCCCTTTATCAAGATCTTTTAAAGGATGCTAAGACTGTACTTTGGAATGGTCCAATGGGTGTTTTTGAAATGAGTAATTTTGCAAAGGGAACAATAGCGATCTGTAAAGCTTTAGCTAATCTAGATGCTACAACAATTATTGGTGGTGGTGATAGCGCCGCTGCTGCTATTAGTTTAGGTTTTGCGGATGACTTCAGTCATATATCTACTGGTGGTGGAGCATCATTGGAATTTATGGAAGGTAAGAAATTACCTGGTATTGAAGCAATTGCTGATAAATAAAGAGGTGAAAGAATGAGAAAACCAATTATTATAGGAAACTGGAAAATGAATATGCAAATTGCAGATGGTTTAGTATTTCTAAATGATTTAGAAAAAGAAAGCTACAATATTGACGTCGGAATTGCTTGCCAAGCTATCTCGCTAATACCGATGAAAGAACAAGCTAAAAAAGTATTAATCGGAGCTCAGAATACTAATGATGAGCTTAATGGTGCTTATACAGGAGAACTTAGTGTCGACTTGTTAAAAGAAGCTGAGTTAGATTTTTGTTTAGTAGGTCACTCAGAACGTAGACAATACTATAATGAAAGTGATGAAACAGTTAATAAAAAGATAAAACTATTGTTAGAAAAACAGATTACTCCAGTTGTTTGTGTGGGAGAAAGTTTGGAACAGTACGAGAATAAACAAACAAAAGAAGTGATTGAAAAACAAATTGAACTAGCATTGCAGGATGTTGATGTAAAAAATTGTGTAATTGCTTATGAGCCAATTTGGGCAATTGGGACGGGCAAAACAGCTACTCCTGAAATAGCGCAAAGTGTCTGTCGATTAATTAGAAAAAAAATAGCTTCATTGACTAGTGTTGAAATTGCTAATAAAGTAAGGATTCAATATGGAGGTAGTGTTAATCCAGAGAATATCAAGGAATTAATGGCTTGTGAGGATATTGATGGTGCTTTAGTTGGTGGTGCAAGTTTAAAAATTAATGATTTTAAAAAATTAATTTCGTATTAAATAAAGGAGAGTTGCAATGAAAAAGCCAATGGTTTTATGCATTTTAGATGGTATTGGAATTGGATTGCGAAACAATCGTAACGCTTGTTTTTTAGCACATACACCAACTTTAGATTACTTACTAACAAGTTATCCTCATTCTAAATTACAATGTAGCGGTTTAGCGGTAGGGCTACCAAAGGGGCAAATGGGAAATAGTGAAGTTGGTCACTTGAATATTGGCGCAGGTCGTGTTGTCTATCAATCATTATCATTAATAAATAATGAAATTGAAACTGGCAGTTTTTATGAAAATGAGGCATTCAATCTTGCCCTTGACAATGCTTTAGAAAAAGATAGTAGTTTACATTTAATGGGCTTATTATCTGATGGTGGAGTGCATTCTCATATCGACCATTTCAAAGCGTTAATATTAATGGCTAAAAACAAAGGACTTAAGAAATTATACTTACATCTTTTTTTTGATGGTCGTGATACGGCACCAGATAGTGGTTTATCTTATCTTGAAGATATTTTAACTTTTATAAAAAAGGAAGAAATTGGTGATATTGCTTCGATTTCAGGGCGCTATTATGCGATGGATCGTGATAATCGCTTTGAAAGAAATGAGTTAGCTTATAATGTAATGGTTAATCATCAAGGTGCAAGCTTTTCAAATCCAATAGCTTATTTAAAGCAATCATATCAAGATGAAGTTTATGATGAGTTTATTATACCGGCCTATAATGAAAAGGTTAAAGGTCAAATAAAAGATGACGATTCAGTAATTTTTGTGAATTTCAGACCGGACCGTGCTATTCAAATTGCTTCTTTGCTAACGAATCCTAATTATAAAAAAGTATTTAACAAACAACCCCATAACTTAACCTTTGTTTCTATGATGAAGTATAGTGATTCAGTTATTGGCGAGATTGCTTTTGAACATCCTAAACTAGAAAATGTTTTTGGTGTTTATTTAGAGAGTAAAAACTTAAAACAACTAAGAATTGCAGAAACTGAAAAATATGCTCATGTTACTTTCTTTTTTGATGGTCAAGTCAACTATGATGGTATTAATGCACCCGAACTAAGAAATAGCAAGCGTATTTTAATTGACAGTCCTAAGGTTGCAACGTATGATTTAAAACCAGAGATGAGTGCTTTTCAAGTTAAGGATGCTTTACTAGAGGAGTTAGATAAGGAATATTTAGATGTTGTAATCTTAAATTTTGCAAACGGTGATATGGTTGGTCATACTGGTAAAATAAAAGCAGCTATTAAAGCTGTTGAAACAGTTGATAAATGTCTAAAAGAAATTTATCAAAAGGTTGTGGATTTAGGCGGCACAATGTTTATTACGGCTGATCATGGTAACTGTGAGGAAATGTTAGATAATGAACATAATATCGTTACTGCTCATACTACCAATGATGTTCACTTTATTGTAACAGATACTAAAGTCAAATTAAAAGATGGAAAGCTATCTGATATTGTACCAACAATGATAGATTATATGAATTTAGAAAAACCAAAAGAAATGAGTGGCAACTCATTATTATTAAAGGAGGACTAATAATGCCAGTAATTATAGATGTTTATGCACGTGAAGTATTAGATTCAAGAGGTAATCCAACTGTGGAAGTAGAAGTTGAAGTAGAAAGTGGTGAAGTAGGACGCGCCATTGTGCCAAGTGGTGCTTCGACTGGAGAATATGAAGCAGTTGAATTAAGAGATGGTGACAAAAATCGTTACTTAGGTAAAGGTGTTACTAAGGCGGTTGCTAATGTGAATGATATTATTGCCGAAGAAATAATTGGTTATGATTGCCGTGATCAAGTAGCAATTGATAGTTTAATGATTGAATTAGACGGGACACCAAACAAAGCAAAGTTAGGAGCTAATGCAATTTTAGGTGTTAGTATGGCTGTTGCAAGTGTAGCAGCAAAATATAGTGGCTTAGCTTTATATGAATATTTAGGCGGTTTTAATGCTAAAGAATTACCAGTTCCAATGATGAATATTTTAAATGGTGGTTCTCATGCAGATAACAATGTTGATTTTCAAGAGTTTATGATTTTACCAGTGGGAGCACCAACTTTTAAAGAAGCCCTAAGATATGGTGCTGAAGTATTTCATTCTTTAAAAAAGGTTTTAACTGAAAAAGGTTATAATACTGGTGTTGGTGATGAAGGTGGTTTCGCTCCAGATTTAAATAGTAATGAGGAAGCAATTCAAGTAATTTTAGAGGCAATAGAAAAGGCTGGTTATCAAGCAGGAGAAGATATCTTACTAGGAATGGATGTTGCTAGTAGTGAATTTTATAATAAAGATAGCCAAAAATATATTCTAGCTGGTGAAGGAAATAAAGAATTGAGTGCTAGTGAGTTAGTAGCCTTTTATGAAGAGTTAATTAATAAATACCCAATTATTTCTATTGAGGATGGACTTGATGAAAATGATTGGGAAGGATGGAAAGAATTAACAGATCGAATTGGCCACAAAGTTCAATTAGTGGGAGATGATTTATTAGTAACTAATACTGACAAATTGGCGCAAGCTATTGATAAAGGAGTTGCAAATGCTATCTTAATTAAGGTAAATCAAATTGGTACTTTAACAGAAACATTTAATGCCATTGAGCTAGCAAACAAAAACAATTATACTGCTGTTATTTCTCATCGTTCTGGGGAAACAGAGGATACAATGATCGCTGATATTGCAGTGGCAACTAATGCCGGTCAAATAAAGACAGGTTCATTATCAAGAACAGATCGAATTGCTAAATATAATCAATTATTAAGAATTGAGGATCGATTAGGTCATAATGCCGTTTATAGAGGAAAAAATGCTTTCTTTAATTTAAAATAAATAAGGATGGTATGGTTATGAGATTAGGAGCTATTGTTATTGATAGTGATAATATTGAAAAACTCGCTGATTTTTATGCAGATTTATTAGGTTGGGTAAAGACTGAACAGATTAATAACGATGAAAAATGGTTGATTGTTGCTAAAGCAGATTATAGTGAAACACCTCTAGTTTTTCAACAAAACTTAGATTATCAATCACCAGTTTGGCCAAGCAATAGTCAGCAACAACAACAGATGCAACATTTAGATTTCTATGTTAGAATGGATGAATACCAACAAAAAATTGAACATGCCATAAAATGTGGTGCTTCAAAAGCAAATTCGCAATTTTCAAAAGATTGGCAAGTAATGATTGATCCATCAGGACACCCATTTTGTATTATTCCAATTCCTAATGAAATTTATGAACAACGCTATTCAAAATAAAAAACATGTTTCGCTATGAGACATGTTTTTCTTTGACAAAGGAAAAGGACACAATTTGTGTCCAATAAATATGAGGATATACTACTTATAATGTATTTTGGAGATTATTTAATGGCTAAGCATTGATCAATAAGACTAATCAAATATTCAGTTTCTGATAAGTTTTTATTGTTTATTTCCTCTTTTGAACTAATAGGAAATGCTTCTAAAACTGATTTTAAAATCTCTTTATTATTTTTAACCATGTTACCAACCTCCTTAAATAAATTATACATTATATTATTTGAAAAATGATTAGAATTAAAATAAATTTAAGGCACATTTTTTTGTTTTTTTTACAAATCATTATATTTAGATAAGTTAACATATTAAAAGAAGACACCTTGTAGTGTCTTATATTACTAATAATTATTTATAATTTTTTTTAAGATATTCAGCAAATATTCTTAACCCACTAGATAGAACATCGGTGTTATTTGCATAGCCAATACGTAGATATCCTTCAATGTCTAACGCGCTGCCTGGAACTAACATTACTCCAGTTTCTTGCATAAGATTATGACATAATTCGGCTGATTTAACATCAAAATCATATTTAAGAAATGCCGTTGTACCTGCAACTGGCATAGCATATGAAATACCTTTGGTATTTTGTACCCATTCATCTAATATTTTAACATTAGTTGAAACAATATTTAAATTCCTTTTTAAAATTTTATCTTTATTTTTTAGAGCAATAGTACCTAGATAATCATCAATTAGACCACAACTAATAGTATTATAGTCACGATGAGTGTTTACTCTTTCAATAAAATCTTGTGGACCGACAATCCAACCAAGTCTTAAACCAGCTAATGAAAATACTTTTGACAAACTACCAGTACTAATCGCTTTATCATAAAGGTCAATCACAGAGGGTGTGAAGCTTCTTTCATGATGTAAACCACGATAGACTTCATCACAAACTACATAAGCATCAACTTCTTTTGCTAAAGCAATGATTTCTTTTAAACTGTCATCATCAATTAATGCTCCAGTAGGATTATTAGGATTATTTAAAGCGATTACTTTTGTATCTTTTGTTATCATTTTTTTAAGTTTATTCAAATCAGGCAGATAGTTGTTTTTATAATCTAATTCAAGTAATTCAACATTAGCTCTTAATGCTTCAGGAATAGAATAATGTTGTTGGTAGGTTGGGACAAAAACAATAACATGATCTCCTTCTTCAATTAAAGTTTCATAAACTAAATGGTTGGCTCCAGTAGCACCATGAGTTAAAGTAATATTGTCATTTGTTAAATCTCTAGAAAATAATTTTCTTAATTCGTTTCTAAATTCATCACTACCTTCAATGGCTCCATAAGTCATTTTCATGTTCCCGATGACATTAAAAGCTTCTTCTTTCATATTTGCTAGCTCTAATAATTCATTTATTGTCATTGAAGCAACACAGGTTTCAGCAATATTGTATTTTGCATCGTTTTCATATTTATTCATCCATTTCTCGACACCAAAATCTTTGATTTTCATTTTTATTCTCCTTAAAATGTTATTTTTTGACCGATATTATTTTTATTAGCTTTTTCGATTAGAGAGTAAGCAATCATAATGTCTTGAAGACTAATTCCGGAAGCATCAAATATAGTTATTTCATCATTATTTTCTCGACCCTTAACTGGATTTAATAAGACGCTACCAATTTCATTTAATGATTCTTTGCTAATTAACTTATTTTTAAATGCAATTTCACATTCACCTACAGTACACGCTTGATTAATATCGTCAACATAGATCTTAGCCTCAGAAAGTAAATTAACATCTAATTCTTGTTTACCACTCATATCAGAGCCTAAGCATGACAAGTGAGTTCCTGGGTTAATGAAATCCTTCATTATTAGCTGTTTCCTTGATGGTGTAGCACTAATAATAATATCACTCCTTAAACAAGCTTCCTTCAAATTTTCAGCCACAATAATTTTTTCAATATGATAAAGAGTTTCTTTTAATTTGAAAGCTTGGTTTATATTAATTGGATCATATATTATAATTTCTTCTAAATCTTGAAAAACTTCGTTCATCATTTCAATAAT
This sequence comes from Erysipelotrichaceae bacterium OttesenSCG-928-M19, assembly GCA_030265585.1. Classification (GTDB taxonomy): domain Bacteria; phylum Bacillota_I; class Bacilli_A; order JAJDGJ01; family JAJDGJ01; genus JAJDGJ01. The sequence continues at coordinate 39,637 of JAJDGJ010000004.1, forward strand.
GAAAGGCGCTAAATAACCACACCCCACAACCAAAAGTGTTTTACTATTAGCTCGAGCTAATAATTGGGCACCTATCGTTGCAGCAGCGGCAGTTCGTAATCCTGTTAAGTTTTTAAAATCTAATATTCCAAGTAATTCACCAGTGATTGAGTTGAAAACCATTGTTGTACTCATCAGTGTCGGCAAGTTTTTAGAATTATTATCACTATGGACTGAGACAACTTTTAGTCCAAAACAATTAGGATCGTTCAAAACACCAGACTTAATATCCATATCAGCTTCATCAGGAATAAATTCATGGAATATTAAAGGAAAGTCTTGTCCTTGTTTCATTGCTTTTTGAAGATATGCTTGTTTGACAGCAGAAACAATTTCTTCATTAGTTACCATTTCAGAAATATCCTGACTTGTTAAAGCTCTAAATTCACTCATTAAATTCATCTCCTATTATTTTTCTTTAAATTTTGATTTACTAAATAAATTAAATATTCATTTTAGGGTAATTTATTTATTAAACCGCCTTCAATTGTGCTAATTAGGAATGCCTTTAAACCAGATTTTATGGCTTCCTTATTATTTTTGTTCTAATAACCTCCTTAAAACAATTATACTTTATATCAATTATATAATAATTATAGAATATATAATTTTTAAAGTTATTTTTTGTTTAAATTACAAAAGAATGGTAAGTAAGAAGGTAGATTGTGATGGCAATTGATAAACTTTTATAAAATTCTAAATCACTAGCATTAGCTTCGATTATTTCATGAGCTTTATTAATGCGATAGCGAATTGTATTCTCATGAACAAACATCTTTTGAGCGCAATGTTTTATATCGCCTTCATATCTAATAAAATTAATTAAGGTATCCATCATCTGCTCATCGTTAATAACGTCTTTAAGATAGTTGATCATAAAGTTTTGATACTCTTCATTTTGGTAATTGTCAATGACAACATATAAAAAGTTAATTTCTTCAAAAGTTATAATATCTTGCTTTAGATGTTTGGCTAGTTTAGCATTATCAATACTTCTTTTAATACTGGTTTTTAAATCTTTATTATGCTGAGAGATACCAATATGGTAGGAATAGCTTTGTAACAGATCTTTAAAGTAGCCAACATAATAGGTTAAATCATGGTTGCGTTTGCCAAAGATAATAAAACTATTTTGATAAGGATAAACTTTAAAATTAGCGTTTCTTAAAATAGACTGGTTGTGTTTATCATTTATGTGAATACAAAAAACATAATATTCTTCAGTATCTAAATTTAATAGATCTAAAGCTTTTTGATTAGTAATAAAATCACTTAAAATATTATCAATGATTTGTTGATAATAGTTAATTCTTTCAATTCGCTTAATATCATATAATACTTCATAGATTATTTCCTCAAAAGTAAGTTCATCGCCGTAGAGGAAGATAGGGTAACGATGCTCTTCTGCTAATTTTTTAATTTTTGGTGGTAATTCTTGATAATAAATCTTCTTAATAGCAATAGCGCAAGTTTGAATTTTAATTAAAGTTTCAATAATTTTATAAAACAGTTCTTCATTATCTTTAGCTATTAACATGCTAGTAATAAGAAACTCACCTTGATAAAATGATTTTTCAATATCTTTTTCGACATCAAATTCATAATCAACAACACCAACATTAGTAACATTAACATCTAAGTTTGCATTATCAATCACTAAATCTAATTGTTGTAGAAGAGGATTTTTTAAGAGTTCTTTAAGACTTAACATGATAAAAATACTCTCTTTAATTGCTGATTATTATTTATTAAAAACATAGTATCAACTCCTAGTGGTATTATATCATAATTAAAAGTTAATGTACTGGTTAGTTATTAATGTTTATCTTAAAAAAATTAAATAATTTTAAGGGATTTAATACATATCTTTAAGACTGTGCTATAATATATAATAGCGTTTAAAAATGAGGGGGACGAGCTTGTGAACTTAAAAAAATCTTTTTATTATACGGCCTTTTTTTTAGCTCTACCAAATATCATTCAGCAGTTAGTAACTAATTTGTCACAGATGGTTGATAATTTAATGGTGGGAAGATTACAAGAGATTGCTATTGCAGGAGTAACGATAACTAATCAAATTTTCTTTATCTTTACTGTCGTTATGTTAGGTTTAACAGCAGCAGGTGGTATTTTTATTACTCAATACAAAGGTGCAAGAAACGATGAAAAAGTAACTGAAGTCTTTAGAGTTGTTTTGCTTTTTTCACTAGGATTAGGTGTTTTATTCTTTTTAGCAATGCATTTTACACCGGAAACTTTTTTAAGAATATTTGCTAAAGATCAAGTTGTAATTGAAAGTGCATTATCTTATGTTCAATATATTAAATATACCTTTTTAATCTATCCAATTTCTTTAGCTATTGGAGCATCATATCGTTTTTGTGGTTTAGTTAAGGTGCCTATGTATGTTGCAATCCTAAGTGTGATTGTTAATATTATTTTTAATTACTGTTTAATATACGGTAATTTTGGTTTTCCGGCTTTAGGAGTACCTGGTGCTGCCATTGCCACTTTAATTGCTCGTGTAGTTGAGCTTGTAATTTTACTTTATCTAACAAGAAGATTAGAGACACCAATAAAGGTTCATCTTTCAAAAATATTCTCTTTTGAAAAATATGTTTTAACTGATTTTATCAACAAGGGTTATGGTTTAATTTTAAATGAATTTTTCTGGTCTTTTGGTATGCAAGTAGTTGTGATTGTTTATACTAGTAAGATTAGTGAGAATATTGCTGCTATGAGTATTGCGAATGTTATGACAAATTTAATCTTTGTAGGTATGAGTGGTATGAGCGTGGCAATTTCGATTATTGTTGGAAATAGTTTAGGGCAAGGTAAGTTTGAACAAGCTAAGAAAGATTCAAGAAAACTGTTAAAATTAAGTGCCAGTGTAGGTTTGTTTTTAGGTATCACTGTAATTGTAGTCTCTTACTTTATTACAATGTTATATGATATTGCTCCAGAAACGTTACAAACAGCTCGCCTTGTAATTGTAGCTGCCGCTTGTTTTAGTTGGTTATACTATCTTAATGTAGCATATTTCTACACGCTTAGAGTAGGTGGTGATACTAAGAGTGTATTAATAATGGATTCAGGATTTGTTTGGGCTGTGATGATTCCTGTAGCACTCTTAATTGGACAATTACATCTTTATTTACCACTTCATTATTTCTTAGTTCAGTTCTTTGACTTAATTAAGCTTGCAGTTGCGAGGGTTCGTTATCGAAAAGGCAATTGGCTAATCAATTTAACTATCCATGAAGAAGTGTAATTTCTACATTTCTTCATAGGTGATTATTATAGAGTAGGTAACTTAAACTACAATCGTAATAAGTAATACTTAATATTTGCGATTTTAATCAATATTTACAAAAAAATGTTGACATTGTTTTCTAAATAATATATGATTATTAGGCAAGCACTTTTAGTGTGTTTTTATGTTTTAAGAAAAGACACACCTGGAAGTGTGTGAATATTTTTAAAGAAAGGAGTTAACTAGATGCCAACAATTAATCAGTTAGTAAAAAAGGGACGTTCTTCAAAAGTATATACTTCAAAATCACCAGCATTAAATAGTGGTTATAATACTTTAAAGAAAAAGAACACACATACTAATTCTCCACAGAAAAAGGGAGTATGTACCAGAGTAGCAACTATGACGCCAAAAAAACCTAACTCAGCATTACGTAAATATGCCAGAGTTAGATTATCAAATAATATGGAAGTTACAGCTTATATTCCAGGTATAGGTCACAATCTTCAAGAACATAGTGTTGTTTTGATTCGTGGTGGACGTGTTAAGGATTTACCAGGGGTAAGATATCATATTGTTCGTGGAACATTAGACTGTGCAGGAGTGAATGAAAGAAAACAAAGTCGTTCACATTATGGGACAAAGAAGCCTAAAGCTGCCAAATAGAAAATTATTGAAAAGGAGGCTATTATATGCCAAGAAAAGGACATGTTGCCAAACGTGATGTCTTAGTTGATCCAGTTTACAACTCAAAATTAGTTTCGCGTTTGATCAATAAAATTATGGTCGATGGTAAAAAAGGTGTTGCTCAAAACATCTTATACGATGCTTTTTCAATAATTGAGGAAAAAACAAATGAAAATCCAATGGATGTTTTTGAGAAAGCTTTAGATAATGTTATGCCAATGCTTGAACTTAAAGTTAGAAGAATTGGTGGAGCGAATTATCAAGTACCAGTCGAAGTAAGAGAAGAAAGAAGAGCTACATTAGGCCTTAGATGGATCGTAAACTACGCAAGACTTAGAGGAGAAAAAACAATGACTCAACGACTTGCGAATGAACTTATGGATGCAGCTAATGGAACTGGCGCTTCAGTAAAGAAAAGAGAAGATACTCATAAAATGGCAGAAGCTAACAAAGCGTTTGCACATTTCAAATGGTAAGCTAATATAATTGAGAAGGGAGAACAAATATGGCGCGTGAGACATCACTAGAAAAAACAAGAAATTTTGGAATCATGGCTCATATTGATGCGGGTAAAACAACAACAACAGAGCGTATTCTATATTTTTCAGGAAAGATTCATAAAATTGGTGAAACCCATGAAGGGGCAGCCCAAATGGATTATATGGATCAAGAAAAAGAACGTGGTATTACAATTACATCAGCAGCAACAACTGCTAATTGGCATGATCATAGATTAAATATTATTGATACACCAGGGCACGTCGACTTTACAGTTGAGGTTGAAAGATCTCTTAGAGTATTAGATGGTGCAGTAGCAGTATTAGATGCAAAAGCAGGTGTAGAACCACAAACAGAAACAGTTTGGCGACAAGGTACTAGATACAATGTTCCAAGAATTGTTTTTGCGAATAAGATGGATGCAACAGGTGCTGACTTTATTATGTCAGTTAAATCGATGCATTCAAGATTAGATGCTAATGCAGCAGCAATCCAAATGCCAATTGGGGCTGAAGGAGACTTTACTGGAATTATTGACTTAGTAGAGATGAAATCTCATATTTACAATGATGAAAAAGGTGAAGATATCACTGTAGGAGAAGTCCCTGCTGAATTAGTAGATCAAGCATTAGAATTAAGAGCAGAATTACTTGAAAGACTTGCGGATTTTGATGAAGATTTAATGATGTTAGTTTTAGAAGGTGAAGAAATTGATGCTGAAACAGTAAAACCAGTAATTAGAAAAGCGGTTTTATCAGGGGAGTTTTTCCCAGTACTATGTGGTTCAGCATATAAAAATAAAGGTGTTCAATTATTGCTAGATGCTGTAATCGAATATTTACCATCTCCACTAGATATCCCACCAATTACTGGGCATTTAGAAGATGGAACTGAAGAAACAAGACCTGCTGATGATAATGGACCATTCTCATCACTTGCGTTTAAAGTTATCACTGACCCATTTGTAGGAAGATTAACTTTCTTTAGAGTTTATTCAGGACATATTTCATCAGGAACATATGTTTACAATGCTACAAAAGGTAAAAAAGAAAGATTAGGACGTATTTTACAAATGCATGCTAACTCTCGTTCAGAAATTACTGATGTTTATTCAGGAGATATTGCAGCAGCAGTTGGTTTAAAAGATACAACAACAGGGGATACATTATGTGATGAAAAGAATCAAATTATCTTAGAATCAATGGATTTCCCAGAGCCAGTTATTAATGTTGCGGTTGAGCCTAAATCAAAAGCTGACCAAGATAAGATGGGTGTTGCTTTATCAAAACTTGCTGAAGAAGATCCAACATTCAGACAATATACAGATGAAGAAACAGGACAAACAATTATCGCTGGAATGGGAGAATTACACTTAGATGTTATCGTTGATCGTATGAAAAGAGAGTTTAGCGTTGAAGCAAACGTTGGAGCACCTCAAGTATCATATCGTGAGACATTAACTGAAACAGCTGAAGTCGAAGGTAAATACATCAAACAATCTGGTGGACGTGGACAATATGGACATGTTTGGATTAAGTTTGAACCTAATCCAGAAAAAGGTTATGAGTTTGTTGATTCAATTGTTGGTGGAGTTGTACCTCGTGAATATATTTCAAGTGTTAATGCAGGATTACAAGATGCAGCAGCTGGTGGTATTATCGCAGGATATCCATTAATTGATTTTAAAGCAACACTATATGATGGTTCTTACCATGATGTTGACTCAAGTGAAATGGCTTATAAAATTGCTGCTAGTATGGCATTAAAAGCAGCAGCAAAAAAATGTCGTCCAGTATTATTAGAACCAATAATGTCAGTAGATATTACTGTACCTAATGAATATATGGGAGATGTAATGGGAGATATTTCATCTCGTCGTGGACGAATTGAAGGTCAAGAAGAAAGAGGAAACGCTATGCTTATTAGCTGTATGGTTCCTCTTGCAGAAATGTTTGGTTATGCAACAGCACTAAGAAGTAATACGCAAGGTCGTGGAACATATACAATGCAATTTGATCATTATGAAGAAACACCTAAGTCGATTACTGAAGAGATTATCAAGAAAAATACAGGTGCATAAAAGCTAGGTACTTGATTTTATCTTAAAAATTTTATAAAATAATAATGTTAAAGAAAACTAGGAGGATGTAAAAAATGGCAAAAGCAAAATTTGATCGTAGTAAAACGCATGTTAACATTGGGACAATAGGACATGTTGACCATGGTAAAACAACTTTAACTGCGGCAATTGCTACAGTATTAGCAAAACATGGTGGAGGAAGCGCTGCAAGTTATGCAGAAATCGATAACGCACCAGAAGAAAAAGAACGTGGGATTACAATTAACACATCTCATATTGAGTATGAAACAGAAACTCGTCACTATGCACACGTGGATTGTCCAGGGCATGCTGACTACGTAAAAAATATGATCACAGGAGCAGCACAAATGGATGGTGCAATCTTAGTTGTTTCAGCAACTGATGGACCAATGCCACAAACTAGAGAGCATATCTTACTATCTCGTCAAGTTAGTGTTCCATATATCGTTGTCTTCTTAAATAAATGTGATATGGTTGATGATGAAGAATTAATTGACTTAGTTGAAATGGAAGTAAGAGACTTATTAACTGAGTATGAATTCCCAGGTGATGATACACCAATTATTAAAGGTTCTGCTTTAAAAGCATTAGAAGGAGAAGCTCAATGGGAAGAAAAAATTATTGAATTAATGGCAGCAGTAGATAGCTATATCCCAGCTCCAGAAAGAGATACTGACAAACCATTCTTATTACCAGTAGAAGATGTGTTCACTATCACAGGACGTGGAACAGTTGCAACTGGAAAAATTGATCGTGGTACTATCAGAGTAAATGATGAAGCTGAAATCATTGGATTAAAAGATACAACTAAAACAGTTATTACTGGATTAGAAATGTTTAGAAAATTATTAGATGAAGCATATGCAGGAGACAATATTGGAGCATTACTTCGTGGTGTAAACCGTGAAGAAATCCAACGTGGTCAAGTTCTTGCGAAACCAGGAAGTGTTACTCCACATACACAATTCAAATGTGAAGTGTATATCTTATCAAAAGATGAAGGAGGACGTCATACACCATTCTTTGGTAACTATCGTCCACAATTCTACTTTAGAACTACAGACGTAACTGGTGTTATTGAATTACCAGCTGACACTGAAATGGTAATGCCTGGCGATAATGTTGAAATGACTGTTGATCTAATTGCACCAATTGCATTAGAACAAGGAACAAAATTATCGATTCGTGAAGGTGGAAGAACCGTAGGTGCAGGAGTTGTAACTGAAATTATTAAATAGTTATAATTAAAATAATAAAAAGACAAATTAAGCTTAATTTGTCTTTTTTTATACCTAGACTTATTGCTCTAAATTAGGTAAAATAGTAACTAGATTGAAAGGATGATTATTATATGAGTATGCCTGAATTAGATAAAGAAATATTTGTTCCTAACAAACCATCAGTTATTGATTTATATACTGAAGATAATATGTCAATTGATGATATAGAGACAAATTTAAAAAATAATCATCTTTTTAAAAAGATGTCATTCAAAAAAGTCAAAGATAATATTCTGGAAGTTACTGTTGAATATAAAGCTAATACTTTTAGAATATACTTCAAAAATATTAGTAACGAAAAATGTGATCTATCCAAAATAAATAAAGTTTTGGTAAACTCAGAAAGTATCGCAAAAGCGCAGCAATGTAAGACCTATCTTAAATCATATATAAAAACGACAAGCCATTATTTAGATGCCTATTATTGTCAAATTAAAATGCTTGCCTTACTTTCTAAATGTCCTATTTTAATTGTTGATTGTACACAATGGTGCATTTATTCTAGTGCTTACATTAGTCAATTTTTAAAATATGATGTTGATATCGTTGACTCAAATCTTTTTAAAGTTAAATATCTTAAACCAGGTACTTTTTATACTGAAGGTTTAGAAAGATTCGGGATTAAAGATATTGAGATGTCAAGTATTCCAACTATGTATCATCGTGCATGTGCTGCTTTTTTATCGAGGCTAGCTCGCTTCTTCATTGAAAAAGGCCAACTTGAAAATACTTGTAAAGCTTATACTGAAGTATTTGAGTTTCCCTTCTATGCTTGCATAATTAATATTGACGAAATAATTGATAATTTAAAAAGTTTAGAAATTGTAAATAGCAACCGAGATGAAGCATTAAATACTAATCGCTTATTTGTAACAGTTCACAAGACTAGTGATATTGAAAATTGGTACTATAATGATGAGGAGGTATTGAAGTATCTTCTTGAAACAGATACTTACTATACATCACAAAAACACTTTAACGATGAGATGAAATTAGCCCAATTAACAATTAGAGATACCATTGATTTTATCTCTTCAATCGATGACTCACATAATTTAATGATCCTAGCACGAAATGCGGAAATATCTACTGATTGGTATTATTTTTCTAAGATAGAAAATGATATTATTACTTTAAAAACAAATGAAAAAATTCTTGAAGTTGAAATAAAAGATGTTTTAAATTGGAATTATCGTGGTGTAACTCCATTATATGCTTATTCATTAGGTGATTGATTATTATTTAATAAAATGTAAGCATACAATTAAAAGCAATTCTATATTTGTTTTGCTTTTTTATTTTCTTCGTGGTATTATTTTATTCAGAATAGCATAAAATACATTTAATGTTTAAATTATGAGTTTTTAAACATGTAATTTTCATAAATATGTTATAATGTGTTAATTTTATATTAAAATTGTGATATAATTAAATAGGATATGAATTATTAGCTATTTTTATAAAATAATTATGTGTTAAAGATATTTAGATTTTATTATCGTGGGATAGTATATATGGAGGGTGAAAAAATCATGAATAGTATTTTAATAATTGAAGATGACCTGGACTATGGAGAGATTCTAAAACAATTTTTAATCGATTCGGGTTTTTCAGTTGAATTAGTTAGTGATAGTATTAGTGGTGTAAATTTAATTAAAGAAAATCAATATGATTTAATTATTTCAGATTTGTATCTAGATAAGCTTAATGGAGCACAAGTTATTGATTTAGTTAAAATGTATAATGCTGAATCAAAGACGATGATGATATCTAATTCAACAGATTCAAATGATGAATTAAAAAGTCTTCGTGTAGGTGCAGATGATTTCATCAAAAAGGACTCTACTTTTGAAGTAATCTTAGCACGTGTCAACAATGTTTTAGAAAAAAATAAAAATAAAACCAAAATAAAAGTTCTTAAGAGTGATGCTGAAGAAATTGAATTAGATAAGGTAAATCGAATTGTCTATAAACAAGGGAAAATGGTTGCTTTAACAGGTATGGAATTTGATTTAATTGCCTATTTTTTAGCTCATAAAAATGAATTGTTATCAAGAGAAGTATTAATAGAAAAAGTTTGGAAAATTCCTCTAGATTCTGCCAGTATTGATTTAAGAGCAGTGGATGCTCATATTAAAAATTTACGAAGCAAATTAAAAATTTCGTCTATTTTATCAGTTAGAGGTATTGGTTACCGTTGGTATGAATAAAAAAAAGGGAAATAAAATTTGGCGCTATGTCTATATCTTATTGATTTTGATATTGGGATTAGCAATCTATTTATCTGTAAAAGCAATTTTAAATATTCCTAGTGAATATAATAATCAACAAAATGAGCTAGCCGTATCATTTAAACAAATGATTCAAGATTCTTTAGATAATAATGACATGGAAAACTTAAACGCAATAGATAATGAATACCCAATTGAGTTTGTGATATATGATTCAAGTGATTCATCATTAATTTTTTCAACTTTACCAGAAATAGATGTCGTGAAACTAAAAGGTGCACTGAATAAGAATGCCGTTGCTCTAGAAGACTTCTTTAGTTATACTACTAAAGAGAAAACGTACGATATTTGGATGTTACAGTACTATATTTCACCACAGAAAGTTGTTAATACATGGATGATGCGTATTATTGCTGTTGTGTTTTTAATAGTTGCCATAAATGTTCTTGCGATGAGTGTTTTATACATTAAGTTTTTGAAACCTATTAATCGTTTACGTGAAAATGTTGCAAAGATAAGTAAATACCAATTAGATTTAGCTAGCGTTAATAAAGCTTCAGAATATGATCAAATATCGAGTGAATTAATTGAATTTGCGCAAAATTTACAAATTAATATTCAAAACACTGAGTTTACATATACAGAATTAGAAAAAAAATTACAATTACAAAATGAAAAACTAGAATATCAAAATAGAATGGTCGCTGCCTTAACTCATGATTTAAAGGCACCATTAACAAATATTATTTTAAGACTTGAGTATATTAAAAAAAGTGATTATGATTATCGTCGATTATTAGATGATCATAAGTTAATTGACTATCAAGCACACAAATTAATTGCTGATATTAATGATATTGCAATTGTAGCATATCAAGATGATTTTTCAACTCTTCAAAAGGTAGAGCGATTTAACATTATAGAATTATTAATGGAAATCTATGATGTTTTTATACCACAGTTTAGAGAAAAAGATTATATTGTAGAGACGAATCTTGATGAGAGAATTGATATTGAATATGTTAAACTATATATGAAACAAGTAATTTATAATGCTTTCTCAAATATTGCTAATTATGGTAAAGCTGGTGGTGAGGTCGTTATCTCATGTTATAATGAAAATGATTATTTGTATCTTGGCTTTTATAATGATGGAGATAACTTATCTGAAGAACAATTAAATAATATTTTCAACTTATTCTATCGTATTTCTACTAATCAAAAGGGTTTAGGAACTGGTTTATATACAATAAAAAATTTAGTAGATGAATTAAATGGCGAAGTTAGAATAAGTAATAGAGAAAATGGTATTATTTTAGAATTACTGTTCAAAATATGATGGGAGTGAGTACTATGAAAAAAATGAGCTTAATGTTCTTGATGTTTTTTATAGTATTTTCTTTTGACCTGAGTGCAGCTACCTTTAAGGATTGTGGTGTCAATGATATAAGAAAGGCTGAAATCATTACTTGTAGCGATATTAAAATCTCATCTTATAGTGAATTAGCAAATGCGCCAAAATTAAAGCAGTTAATTCTTAAAAATGTAGGACTTACTAAAATACCTGAAGAAGTGATTAATAATAAGAATATTGAGTATTTAGATTTATCTCATAATGAGATTAGAGTCATACCTAATGATATTTCGCAAATGAAAAAACTAAGCTATTTAGATTTATCTAATAATAATCTTGAAACTATTAATAATAAAATTGGTGAATTATCTTCACTTAAACAATTATATTTGAATTCTAATAGTATTTATTATTTACCAAAACAAATCACAAAACTAAGTAATTTAAATAAATTAAATTTAGCGAATAATTCTCTTAATTCAGTAATAAGTTTAAATGATTTAAGAAACCTAAAGTACCTTAATTTAAATGATAACTTGATAATTAATATTAATTCATTGGCTAAAACAAATTTAACAACTCTGTCAATAAATAACAATCTACTAAATGTTGATACAATAGAAACAAAGAATAAGACTTTTAAAGTAATAAAACAGCAGAGTGTTAAACTAGAAAATAAAGATGCTATCATTACAATTGAAAATCATTTATATAATAGAAGTAATTTGATTGTCAATTCAGTAATTACCTCAAATAAGAAGCGCTTGGTTGGTTTTAAGAAATATTCAATTATTCTTGTCGATGAAAAGGATAATATTCTAAAGTATGATGATTATTTTGATGAAAAAGGTAGAGTTAAAAAGAATGAAAATGTTTATGGAGCAATAAAGATTGATGCGCATGATAATTCCAAATTAATTTTAAAAGAGCGTATTGCTATCCATATTAGTAAAGATAGGGAGTTAATAAGTACTATCACAAGTAATAATATTAATACGGTAAGTGGCAACTTAATACCATATGTAAGTAGTGAAGAAGTAAAAAAAGAAAAGATAGAAAAAAACGATATTAGTTTGTTAAGTTTAGTAGAAAAAGATCAATTAGATTATTATAATATTCTAAGATATTATGCTTTGCAAATTGTACTACTTATCATTATCTTTGTTCCTTTATTAATAATGATATTATTTATTAGAAAATCAATTATTATGTCAGAAGATATCTAGATAATAAATAAGTGTCAATTGTGAAGAAATGATGTAGCAAAAAAGATAAATAGTTGCAAAAATAATTATATTGGTGTATAATGAACTCAAATGAAGTTGAATAAAGTGCAAAGTGTAGCGATATATAGCGCTAGCACTTTTTTCTTCATTTTTCCTTCACAATATTCTTTTTTCTAGCTTTGTTATACAATTGCAGTGATTGTATAATGAAGATGTAATGGTATGCTTACATCTAAAAAAAGGAAGATGTGTAAAGTAGTTACTATTTTGATTATTTAAATATAAAAGGAGATGTGATTATTTATGTCTAGACTAAAAAAGACCTTATTGGTCATAATGCTGGCATTCTTTGCATTAGTGGGAACGAGTAGTACTCCACAAAAGATTGATGCAACAACCGATTACTTCGGTGAAATTGAAGATGCCTGGATGCTAGGAGCTTATACTGATCAAGGTTCAATCATTAAGATGAGTGATGGAACTTTATATGCATCAGGATCTAATAGTAATGGTAAACTAGGACTTGGATCTGGAACTGGAACAAGACAAAAGTTTGAAAAAGTTATTTTTCATAATGTCTTTTATGGAACAGGGAAAGAAATTATTCAAGTATCATATGTAAATGTGAGTAGAGGACTTTTACTTGATGATCAAGGAAATGTTTATTATTCATCAACTCTAGCGGGAGCTCATGGTTATGGTGATACAAATATTTTCGCAAATGCTAGTTTAGGTGCTACTTTTGATTCATCGATTGATGAAAATAGAGCAACAACAACTACATTGAGTGGTAATGATCGCTATAATACTGGTGGAGAATTTGTAATTCATCAAGGATTAGCGGATTGGAGCGAAAAAACAGGGAAGAAAATAGTAAAAATTGCCGGGACACAATCAGCGATAATTTTTGAAACTGATGATGGTTCTTTATGGGGAATCGGTGGTGGAGGTCAAGCCAATGATTTTGTTAATAACATATTAGGGCTGGGAACTACTGTTTCTACCGATGATGGTAATGGAAACTATGTAAAACACATCTCAGAAAATGTTGAAGATTGGTCAGCTGAGTTAGCTAATAACTATGGATTAACGACTCACTTGAATACATTGTTTTTTAAGACTAATGGTGAGTGGTATGCATTAGGTGCTGCGACTTTTGGTAAAACAATGACAGGTATTACAGCTGAATATCTTACAACAACACATTATAATAATCCAAATACTGTCGATGGACAACCAGGTATTGGTAGAAAAGTCGATGTTGGACTAATTAATAATGCTCATGGAACATCATATACATCAGCTAATATTAAACAGGTACAACCAAATCTAGGACGTACAGAGTTTTTAATGGATGATGGAAAATTATATACTGTTGGAGAAACAATTTTTGGTAGTGTGCCAACAGCTAATGGGCTGGCTGCAGCAAGTTCAGCTATTCCAATATTGAACTTGATTAAAGCATCGGACACTTATAAGGCCAGTGCTGAACCAGGTTGGGATTATATTGAGGAAATTTATCCATCTCACGAAAGTACATGGGTCAGAATGTCAAATGGTCATATTTGGGCTCGTGGGTCTAATGATGCTGGAGATTTAGGATTTAATGCAACTTCACCAGCACTAATTGAATTTTTATTAACAGATATTACTGATCCAGGAAATACTGGGCGTATGGGAACTATTGGTACTGCGAATGGAAATATACAAAAATCTCCATTAACAACAGTAAATCCAATGAAAATGGCGATTAGTTATGATGGATCTATGATGTTAAATTCTGAAGGTTATATTATGGGGACTGGCCCAACAGGCAGAGGTTTTTATGGTGGAACTAATCAAGAAACAAACTATAATGGTTGGGGATTCACACGTATTAAAAGAGATTATCGTGTTGTTAGAAATCCAGAAATTGTTGTCAACGGAGATAATAATGCTATTAACTGGATTGTAAACCCTGAGAGCATTAAAATCGGTAAGTCAACAGAATATGCAGATAAAGATGCTGGTACATACCCAACTTTTGCAGAATTTACTATTTATGGTTGTGGTAGTGATTATACAACTAAATCGGAAAACACTTGTACTTATACAGTATCTGGCGCAAGTAATAAAGTTGCAGGGACAACATGGACAAGTGCACATGATGCCAATAAAATAGATGATAATGATTTATACGATGTTGATTTAAACTCATTAAATTTAGAACCAGGATATTATAAAATAGTCGCAAAAAGATATGCCTTTATTGGTCCAAATGGAACAGGATTATCAGGAGTAAATAAAGGGACTTTACAATATAATGAAACAGGAACAGATGATGAATATTATGTAGAGTTTAAAATAGATCCTGTAATTACTGCAGATGATTATATTGAAGTAGAAAAAGATTCAACTTTTGATGCAACTGCGAATGCTACTGGAAAGAATAGTAAAGGCAAAGATGTACCATTTGGTGATGGTGAGTTCGATTTACAATATACATCAAATGTTGATACATCAGCAGTTGGAGTATATGAAGTAACATATACAATGGATGATGAATTCGATGAAGGTGTCACAACTACCAAAACTGTTAAAGTTTTAGTAAAAGATGAAGATACTGTAATTGATTATGATAAAGGTTATATGATTGATGCTAAAGACTATACTCTAAATAAGGAAACAGATGCTGTCTTAGGAACTGAAGCAGAACTTATAGATAAGTCAGCAGCAAGTGGCTGGGTATTAGAAACAGGAGCAACAACTACAATTAAAGTTATTGATAATGGTGGTTACAAAGATGAAATAGGTGGTTATAAAGCTATCTTTGGTATTAGTGCTGAAGAAAGTGTTAAAACAACAATCATCGCTTCAATTATTGGACCAAATACGGTTGTTAAAGATGGTTATGCAATTGATGCAGAGTCATTTGTAATCTTATCAAAAGACTTTGGTGGAAATGCTGACTTTACTAATGCAACTTACGGTGCAGCTAAAGCATGGAATATGACTAATCCAGAAGAAGAAGTAAGTGTTTCAATCGTTAATGATGGTGGCTATTCAGCTGCTGATGGACGTTATACAGTAACACTAGCACCAGATAAAAAACTTAGTACATCAAAGAGTATTCAAGCACGTGTTATTGATAAAGATAAAGTAGTAGTAGGAGAAGAATACTTCATTTCAGCTAATGATGTTATCTTAAGTAAAGATCAAGCTAAAGCAATTACAAACTTTGATGAATTAATTACTTATGCTAAGGCTGAAGCTGAAAAAATTGAAACTGGTACTAAAGGTACAGTTAAAGTAGATGGTGCTAATACTAATTTCAAATCAGACGCAGGAACATATAATGCAAGATTCTATGTAAATGAAGAAGTTGCAACATATATAGATGTTGAAATTAAAGTATTACCATATGATGTAATTACAATTGGTGATAATTATATTATTGGAGCTAATCATTTCTCAGTTAAGAGATCTGAAGTAGCTGGTTTAACTAATGCCAAAATCTTAGAATTATCAGGAGCAACAGCATGGTTGAAGAGTGATGAAAACACTAAAGGAACAGTTAACTTAGTAAATCATAATATTATTGCTGAAAATGGTACTTATGATGTAAATATGAATGTCGTTCAAGAACCAGCAACAGCAACTACAGTAGTAGCAACTGTAGCAGGTGGAAATCCACCAACAATTACAGCGACATCACCATTAGTAGTTACGATTAATACAGTACCTGATTTATCACAAGGTGTTGTAATAGCAGATACTGAAGATACAGATATTAACTTTGAAGATAATGTTGAAGTAACTGGTGCTTATGATATGAGTAAAGCAGGAGTATATACTTTAACATATACAGTAACAGATAGTGATAGTAATAGTGCAACTGCAAGTCGTGTTCTAGTAGTAGATGATGGTAGTTTTGTAATTGGCGAAAACTATATGATTCAAGCTTATAGCTATGTAATTAATATGCCAGATGTTGTCGTAAATGATGCAGCAATCTTATTAGAAACAAAAGCAGTAGCATATAAGAAAGCAGATGGGACAAAAGCGACAGCAACAATCTTAGATAATGGTGGATATGCTAAAGCAAAAGGAACATATATAGTAAGAGTTGGTGTAGCAGAAGAGACAGCAACATTTAAAGATGTAAGTGCCGTTGTTCTAGATAAAGATGCTATTATTAAGGGTGAACAATATTCAATTGGTGCTAAATCAATTGTGACAGGAAAAGACAATGTTAGAAATATAAGTGATGCCGACTTAATTAAATTGATTGATGCAGAAGCATGGAAAAATACTGACTACAATGATAAAGGAACAGTATTAGTAGAAGATAGAGCTACCTTAAAAGCAGAAGCAGGATCAT
>JAJDGJ010000040.1 GCA_030265585.1 Erysipelotrichaceae bacterium OttesenSCG-928-M19
TATATCCAAAATTGTTATATCCACTTCTTCGTTGACATAATTTTTTATTTTTTTCATTGCTATTACTTCCTTTCTTTATTGTGAATACTCTATATTATCGCAACCAAATTGAAACTTAATAATATGCGATTAAACAGGCTTTTTTCATTGTTTTCTTTATTACCATTGTTTTAGTGTTTTTATATGATATAATTACCTCGAATGGAGGTGTTTTATATGTATAAAGATATTGTGCATACCCTTGAATTTACTGATGATTTAGATGCAAATGAAAAAGTTAATAAGTTACTTAAAGAAGGTTGGACTCTACTACATATAGGTACTGTTGATATTTCTAAATATGGTGATGATCAAGCATGCTATCAGATAGGCTATGTTGTTGGAGCAACTAAAGATATTTATGATAGCTATGTTGAGAAACAAAACAAATCTACCAAACTTGATGATTTGAGAAGCCAACTTATTTAGTTTTCATTTTAGTATGTAAAGCTAAATTATATAGTTCTACATCTACATGATAAAGTGCTTCGTTTATCTCAGAATAACTCAAACCTGTTTTAAAACAGGTTTTTTCAATTTCTAATATTAATTCTTGTATTTCTTTTTTTAAGTCTTTTTTTAATAGCTGTGAACTTTGTTCAGATAAATGTATTCTTTTCACTTTAAAACTCCTATCTATTTTTTATTCCTTTGAAAACATTTGTTAAATCTTCCTCATCCATTTTTACATATAACTCTGTGGTTTTGGAACTTTCATGGCCTAACAATTGTTGTAGAACTAGGCTGTCTCCACCGTTTTTTAAAAAGGATTTCGCAAAATAATGTCTAAAACAATGAGGATATACTTTTTCTTTACTAATATGTGCTTTAGAAGCTGTTTCTTTGATTTTTGTTCTGTACCACTGTTGACTTTTAGGAAATAAATAGCCATCTTTCCCTGTATCTTTTTCATTTTCTAAAAGAGATGATTTTTTTAAATCCTTTCTTAACCACATGGGAATTGCGATGATTCTTGTTTTTCCTTTATTCTTAATCTTAATATTTTTTTTATCTAGATCAGAGAATCTTAAGTACTTAACTATTTCAGATATTCTTAATCCAGTGTTTCCTATTGTTAAAATAAACATTTTTATTTCCTCATTAACAGCATATTTTACAAGTCTCTTATATTCAGATTCGTTTGGTGATGGTCTATGTGCATTTGATTGTTGTTTCAAATGTTTTAATTTTAAATTATCTAGATTAACTTCTTTAACAACACCACCATAATCAACTATATCCAGGTGCCTAAGTAATCCATTTTTTTTTGCCCATTTTAAAAAAATATTTATTTGAACTATTTTTCCATTTATAGTTTTAATGTTGTCATATTTATTTTGTAAAAAAGTTTTAAATTCTATCAAATTGCTTTTTGTAATTTCTTCAATACCATTGTTTTTGAAAAACTCATTAAGCTGCATTAATGTATTCGTATATGATCTAATTGTTCTCTTACTTTTTTCTGATTCAATTAAATGATTTTCGTATTCTTTGACATTAATAACTGACATTTTAAAACTTCCTTTCTTTTAGTTGATAACAAGATTAATTGTTTCAACAAATCTTGATTCATCAACCAAAACATATTTATGTTTATTCTTTTGATATTCTTTGATACTAATTGACTTTAATTCTTTGCTATTAAACATCATTAACTTTTGTTTCAATTTAGTACTGTTCTTATTAATCTTTAAAATAGTACCTAGATTAATTTGTGTGATTAATTCTTCACTGTTAATTGTCACAAAGCTTTTTTTCATTGAAATAACCTCACAATATGTTATAATTTAATTGTATTTTTGATGGTACTAGTTTACGCTAGTGCCTTTTTTCATTTTCTAATGCTCTAAGAATCTGAGTGTTAATAATACTTGCTTCTTTCTTGCTAATCTCTCTTTGTGGAATTTCAACTAGTCCACGATCAATTGCATCTTGAATTTGTATTAATTCTTCGACAGTTGTTTGAGGACACTTCTTTGCTACTTTATTAGCTGGATTCCAACCTGAATTAACAATGCAAGTTTCTTCTTTCTTAGTTTTATCATTAATAGATTTTGAAATACTATGAGCTTTTGTGTATCCATATATTAATGCAATTTGTATTGCTTTGATGGATACAAGTCTATTCATTTGCATACTGCCACCTCCTTTAAACAATCAGATTATCTATCCTTCATAACCTCATATATTTCATCTAATAACTTTTCCTTCAGATTAATGTTTTGAAGGTTGACTCCGTCACTCGTTTTGTAATAGATACACCATTGATGAGTAATTAACTCTTCACTAATTACCATTATTTTCCCTACTTTTTCAATGTTTGGGTATGATAGAACATTTTCTTTTATTTCTTCTAAAGTACCTATATATGCTTTCATTCTATTCCTCCTTTATTTTTCCAAACTCTTTAATTAACTCCATGCGCTGTTGTGAAGGGATATCAAGAATATCACAGAGCTTTCCAAATGTATCGGTATGTATTCTTCTTTTTCCATTCTCGTACCTACTTACACTTATTCTGCTAATTTTCAATTTGTTGGCTAGCTCTTGTTGAGATAATCCAGATTTGACTCTATACTCTTTTAAATTTAATCTCATTTCATCACCTCCATTTGTAACCAAAATGTCACTTTATGAATGTATTATAATGTAACCATTTAGTAAAGTCAATACTTTTTGTTACTTTTTGATTACAAATATATGTTTCTATTGTATTATTTTAATCATTTTGTTACCATTTGGTTATACAAAGGAGGTTAGTTCAATGCTTAAAGATAGACTAAAAAAACTAAGAAAAGAGAAAGGTATAACTCAAAAAGAAATTTCAGAACTATTAAATGTAAGTAGGGTGTCTTATGCTCGATATGAAACTGGGGATAGACAGCCTCCTTATGAAACGCTAAGTAAAATTGCGGATTTTTTTGAAGTTTCTACTGATTATCTACTAGGAAATTCTAATAATATAAAAATTAAAAACCTAGATAGAGATGTAGTTAGAATTAATGTTTTAGGCAGTGTCCCTGCAGGTGTTCCAATGGAGGCTATAGAGGACATTGTAGATTGGGAAGAAATACCATCTGAATGGAATGGCGATTATTTTGCACTTAAAATAGATGGTAATAGTATGTCACCAAAATATCTAAATGACGATGTTGTTATTTTCAAAGCTCAGGATGATATTGATTGTGGGCAAAATGCACTTGTTTATGTAAATGGATATGATGCTACTTTTAAAAAGGTGATAAAAAAAGAGGATGGCAGTATTATACTACAAGCTCTTAACCCTGAATATTCTCCCATTGTAGTGAAAAATGATGAGACATTTAAAGTAGCTGGTATACCAGTAGAAATAAGAAGAAAAGAAAATTTATAGGAGGATATGCAATGAGTGAATATGTTTTTTATAATAAATATAAAATTGAAATTGAAAAACACCAATTATTGTATAGCAATAAACGTTTTAAAAAAGTGCCAAAGAGCTTATCAGACATAGATGAGGTTGTAATTAAGGAGCCTACCTTTTTTTCAAAGGGTATATTGTACATTATCTTTGGTGACAGACAGTTTGTTTTGTATTTTAAAAAAGATGAAATAGATAAAGCTAACAAACTAAAAGAAGAGATCTTTAAACAAAAAGATAATTCTGAAGCCGAAAAACTAGCTAAAGCTATAGAAGAAGCAAAAAACAATCCCGAAGATATGGAAGTTGTTGGAACTTATTTTTATGATGGTTTAAAAATACTTAGAAACATAGTTTCAGATAGGGGCGATGTGTGGAATGTTGGAGGATATCAAAATCACAAAATTGAATTAACATTAATTCCTGAGCTAGATAATGAGTATGACAGTAATGCCATTGCTGTTTTCTCTGAACATCCAACACCACCTAGAGCGAGAATATCAAGAAGTGGACAAATTGGGCACTTACCTAAAGGACACGGTTTTAAATTAGATAATCCTGTTAAGGTTAAAACAACAGTTAAAGAGGGCTTTGGTAATTTTTATATAAAAATCAGTAAAAAAGATGTTAAAAGACTTCGAGGTGATTAGTAGTGCCCTATAAAGATAAAAACACAAAAAAATGGGTTGGTAGTATTTACTATACCGATATAACTGGTGATACAAAAAGAAAAAGAAAAAAAGGCTTCTCTACAAAGAAAGAAGCTCTTGAATGGGAGTTATTATATAAAAATAATATGTTTGTAAAGCAAGATGATGTAAACGTTAATTTTATGTCTTTTAAAGAGCTATGTGATAGCTATATCTACTCATTGTCAGGTAATACTAAACCCACCACAATTGAACGATATAAAACCTCTATCAAGTCATTCAAACCGCTTTATAACAAAAAAGCAAACCAAATTACTGTTAAGGATATTATGAGCTGGCAACAACATATGAGACTAAATGATGAAAAATCGTATTCTATTAATACTATAAATAACGCTAAGACAACTCTAGGTGCCATCTTTGACTATGGTATGGATACATATGGTCTGCAAAGTAATCCAGCAAAAAGAGTAAAGAGACTAAAAAACTTTAAAGCCGATCAATCAATCAACTATATTGATATTGATACATATCTAAAATTAGAAAAAAGTATTAACGATATTCTATATAAAACATTTTTTATGTTTTTATTCTATACTGGAGCTAGGCGCGGTGAAGCTCAAGCCTTAACGTGGAAAGACATAAACTTTAAAACAAAAAATATAATAATAAATAAGACTCTTAACAATAAAACAAAAGGTATGAATTATGTTATCAGTGTGCCGAAAACTGCTAACAGTAAAAGGAAGTTCAAAATACCCGATAAACTATTAGAGCAATTGAAAGTATTAAAATCATCATATAGAGACACAGAGGGATTCAGCGAAAGTTGGTTTATTTTTGGCGGTATAAATCCACTCAAAGATACTACTATTGAGAGAAGAAAAAATAAATATTTTAAAGAAGCAAAAATTAAACCTATCACTATTCATGAGTTTAGGCACTCACACGCAACTTTACTAATTAATAATGGTGTTCGGATAGATGTGGTGCAAAAAAGGCTAGGGCACGCTTCTATTCAAACCACAATTGATTTCTATGGAGCTATGTATGAACAAGCTAGTGATGAGGCAACTGATTTAATTAATAATTTATAAAATATAGTCACTTTATAGTCACTTTGCTACTAAAACAAAATAAAAAGCCCTTTTTAAAGGGCTTTTTTTGTCTATGGTGCGGGTGACAGGAATCGAACCTGCACGCCGAAGGCAC
>JAJDGJ010000041.1 GCA_030265585.1 Erysipelotrichaceae bacterium OttesenSCG-928-M19
GTTGATTGATGCAACAGCAGCAGAGGCATGGTTAAAAGAAAATCCAGCTGAAGCAGGAACAGTAGAAGTCTTAGATAAGACAAACTTAAAAGCTGAAGATGGCGTATACGAAGTAACATTTAATGTTAAAGAGGAAGAAGCAACAAAAGTAACTGTTAATGTAACAGTAAAAGATCGTGATGAAGTAGTAGAAGGTGAAGAATATGCGATTGGTGCAAATAATGTTACTGTAGGAATTGCTGATGCACAAGCAATGCTAAGTGATGATGCAACATTAATTTCAAAAACAAAAGCAATTGCATGGTTAAAAGCAAATCCAAGTATTGCAGCAACAGCACAAGTTTCAGATAAAGCAGACTTAAAAGCAGAAGTAGGCGTATATGAAGTAACATTCAATGTAAAAGAGGAAGAAGCAACAAAAGTAACTGTTACTATTACAGTCTTAGACAAGGATGTTATTGTTGAAGGAACTACATATGCAATTGGAGCTAATCATATTACAGTCGGAAAAGATGATGTTAAAGCTATGATAGCTGATGATGAGGTATTAATAAGTGCCACAGCAGCCGAAGCATGGTTGAAAACAGATTACAATGTAAAAGCAGAAGTATTAGTTAGTGAAAAACTTGAACTTAAAGCAGCAGCAGGAGCATATGAAGTAGAGTTTAAAGTTGCCAGTGAGCCAACAACAAGAGTAAGTGTCATAGTTACAGTAATTGATAAAGATATTGTAGTAGAAGGTGATGCTTATGTAATTGGCGCTAATAATATCACAGTCGGAAAAGATATTGCCAAGGCAATGATAGCTGATGATGCAAAATTAATCAGTGAAACAAAAGCCGAAGCATGGGTAAAAGATGATTATGCAACAAAAGCAGGAGTACTTGTAAGCGATAAAGCAGCTTTAAAAGCAGAAACAGGTGTCTATGAAGTAACATTCAAAGTAACAGAGGATGAAACATTAACAGTAAGTGTCAAAATAACAGTTGTTGATAAAGATGTTATTGTTGAAGGAACTACATATGCAATCGGAGCAAACAATATCACAGTAGGTATTGATACAGCAAAAGCATTTATTGCGAGTGATAAACAACTATTAAGTGCAACAGCAGCCGAAGCATGGTTGAAGGATGATTATGCAACAAAAGGAACAGCACTAGTTTCAGATAAAGCTGCATTAGAAGCAAAAGTAGGATCATATGAAGTAGAATTTGCTGTTAAGGAAGAACCAGAAACAAAGGTAAAAGTAACAATTACTGTAGTTGATAAGGAAGAAATAACAAAAGGTGATCAATATACAATTGGTGCTAATAATATAATTGTTGGAAAAGAAGATATTAAAGGACTAATTGCAGAAAATGAAGCTTTAATAGCAGCAGCAGATGCTGAAGCATGGTTAAGTGATGAGCCAGCTACAAAAGGAACTGTTGAAGTCTTAGATAAAACTGCATTAAGTGAAGAAGCAGGAACATATGAAATCACATTTAATGTTAAAGAAGAACCAGAAACAACAGTAAAAGTTACGATAACAGTAATTGATAAAGATCTTGTAGTTGAAGGTGATGTTTATTCAATTGGTGCTAATAATGTAACAATTGGAATTGAAGATGCAAAAGCAATGTTAAATGATGATAGTATCTTAATCAGTACAACAAAAGCAGAAGCATGGTTGAAGAATGATTATGCAACAAAAGCAGAAGTATTAGTAAGCGATAAGGCAAATCTAAAAGCAGAAGCTGGCGTGTACGAAGTAACATTTAAGGTAAAAGATGAGGAAACAACAACAGTAACTATAAAAGTAACAGTAATTGATAAGGATGTTGTTGAAGAAGGAAAATTATATGCAATTGGCGCAAACAACATTGTTGTAGGAAAAGATGATGTTAAAGCTTTAATAGAAGAAGATGCTAAACTAATTGAAGCAACAAAAGCAGAAGCATGGTTGAAAGATGATTATGCAACAAAAGGTGAAGCAATAGTAAGTGATAAAGCAGACTTAAAAGCGGCAGTTGGTGTATATGAAGTAACATTTAAAGTAAAAGAAGAACCAACAACGCAAGTTAGTGTCAATGTAGAAGTAGTTGATAAAGACGTTTTAGTTGAAGGAGAAGAGTATGCAATCGGTGCTAACAATATCACAGTAGGAAAAGATGATGCTAAAGCGATGTTAGCTGATGATGCAAAACTAATTGAATTAACTGAAGCAGAAGCATGGTTAAAAGATGATAAAGCAACAAAAGGTGAAGTATTAGTAAGTGATAAAGCAAATCTTAAAGCAGAGAGTGGAACATATGAAGTGACATTTAATGTTAAAGAGGAAGAAGCTACTAAAGTCACTGTAAAAGTAACAGTAATCGATAAAGATATTGTGGTAGAAGGTGTCGAATATGATATTGGAGCAAACAATATTACAATCGGAACAGATCAAGCAACAGAAATGATAGATGATGATGCAATCTTAATCAAAGCAACAGCTGCTGAAGCATGGGAAAAAGGTGATTATGCGACAAAAACAGATGTTGTGGTAGAAGATAAGAAAGATCTAAAAGCTGAAGAAGGAATCTATGAAGTAGAGTTTGCAGTATCAGATGAGCCAGAAACAAAAGTCAAAGTAAAAATAACAGTAATTGATGAAGGTCGAGTAACGATTGGTGAAGAGTATATGATTGTAGCAAGTGACTTTACTATAACTACTCAAGATTCAACAAAAATTACAGAAGAACAACTAATTGAATTAGGAAAAGCAAGAGCTTGGCAAATAGAAGATGAAGAAACAGCAGGAACTGTAAAAGTAACAGAAAATACAGTAGCTAAAAAAGGTAAAGGAATCTATTATGTAGAGTTCTATGTTGATGAAGAGAAAGAAACAAAAGTAACAATCAAAGTAACAGTAGTAGCACCAGCGACAGGAAGATTAATTATCTCAAATATTAATGCAATAAATGAAAACATTGCCTTAGAAGGATCAGAGTTTAAATTACTAGATAAAGATGGTAATGTAGTTGCAGAAAATATTAAGACATCATTTACAGGTGCAGCGACAATAAAGAATCTGGCAGAAGGAGAATACTATTTAGTTCAAGTTAAAGCAGCAGAAGGATATCAAATTAATAACTTGAAAGTAAAAGTAAAAATCTCAAATGGTGGAGTTAAAACAGTAGATTTTACTAACTATAAATCATAATCCAGTTTAAGAATTATAATTATAGTTAGGTTAACTCTTAACGGTGGGAAGGACTAAGTCCTTCCCAAGTATAAAAGACTAGGGAGGAGTACACATGAATACATTAAAATTAATGAATAAAAAAGTTTTAGTGGGATTAGCTGTTTTAGCATTACTTATTGGAGGCTTAGTATTTAGTAGCGGAGTAAATGCAAACACTAACACCCAGGATAGTAATATCCTTATTTCAGCTTATGAAAATGGGAATAGAAAAATAAGCAGTAGTAACATAGAGTTTAAATTAGAGGATAAATATGGAAATACTGTAAGAGAAAATATTAAGACATCATTTACCGGAGGAGCAGTAATTAAGGATGTTTCTGCTGGAGAGTACTATTTAGTTAAAACAAAAGATGAAAATGGAAAAATAGTTAAAAATGGTGGTAAATTATCAGTTGTTGTTTTAGCAGGAGAAACTAAGGATGTTGAGGTAGGAATAGTAGACAACAGCTTAGTGAAAATGGCATCATATAAAGGTAATGCCGATGCAACAAGAACAATAAAGATAATAGCAGAAGATGCTAGTGATGATAGTAAGATGCTAGCAAATACAAAGTATGCGATAACAAATACAGAAACTGGTGATGTTGAAACAGCCATAACAAATGGTGCCGGAGTAGCTGAAGTAGCAAACCTTCAAGCCGGGGAATATAGTGTTGTGGAATTAGAAACACCAACAGGATATAGTTTAAGTACATTAGAAAATACTGTTGATTTAACTGATGTTCAAACAATGACACTTTCAACTACTATTGAAAAAGGTGATTCAACAAAAGCAGAAGAAAAAGCAATATTGAATCAAGTTATGACAACAGCACAAGAAATTCAAACACGTGCTATGGGTGATGGCGAAAGTACAGTAGTATTATATAAAGTCTATAAAAATGAAGAAGGAGAATCAGTTAGACAACAAGGTGCCGGTTTTGAACTTAAAAATTTAGATACAGGTGAAGTTAAAAACATAACAACAGATGAAGTTGGAACAATTAGAGTAGATAGATTAGAACCTGGAAATTATAGTTTCACAGAAACATATGTACCAGTAGGTTACAAAGCTCATCCAACATATGGCTATCAAGAGTTTGAGTTAGATTATAGAGATTTAGTACAAGTTGATGTGTTGAATCTAATTGATGATAGTGGACCAAGTGGTATAGCAACAATGGAAAAATATGATGGTACTACAGGTGAAGCACTAGAGGGTGTTGAGTTTTCACTGTTAGATGAAGATAAAAATGAAGTAGAAACAGGCTTACTAACAGATGAAAATGGTGAGATACTAGTAGATGGTCTAGACTATGGTACATATTATTGGTTAGAAACAAAAGCTTTAGATGACTATATTTTAAGCACAAGAGCTCGTGAGGTAACAGTAGGTGAAGATAGCCCAGGTGGTTATATGATGTCAAACACACTAAAAGTAGCTGACATTACAATCGAGAAAGTAGACTCAGCAGATGATAAAATAAAATTATCAGGAGCGGTGTTTAGCGTAGTAGGACCAAAAGATGGTAGTTCAATTGTTACCAAAAGTGTCACAACAGGAGCTGAAGGAACAGATACAATAACTGATTTAGCACCCGGAGAATATACAGTAACAGAAGTAACTGCACCAGATGGCTACCAAGAACTTGAAGGTGATTTAACATTTACAGTTGCTAGAGGTGGTACTGAAGCAAATGAGAACTGGGTAATTGAAAATACAGAAATTGGTAAATACACAGTTACATATAATGGTAATGGTTCTACATCAGGAAGTGTACCAACAGATGGAAATGAGTACTTGGAAGATGAAAAAGCAACAGTTTTAGGTGAAGGTGATCTTGCAAGAGATAATCATACATTTGCTGCATGGAATACAAAAGCTGATGGTAGCGGTGATGGTTATGTTGAAGGCAATGAGATTACAATGACTGCTAAT
>JAJDGJ010000042.1 GCA_030265585.1 Erysipelotrichaceae bacterium OttesenSCG-928-M19
TATGAGAAAAGAGGCTGATAGAATGCTTGGTGTTGTCATTAAACGTTTTGGAGAACAAGAGACACAGGACTTAATTGTTTTACTAAATCGTTTAGCAGATATTAATCAAGAAGTAAGAAGGGAATATGAAACAAAGGAGTAGATAGTTTTGAAAATAGTTTTTAAATGTTTAAAAACGTTTATCATTGGTTTATTAATGGCTATTCTATTATTGTTTGTCCAAGCATTTTGCGATTTGAACTTACCTAATTATATGTCTAATATAGTTAATGTTGGTATTCAACAAAATGGTATTGAAAATGCTTCACCACAAGCAATTAGTAAAGATGGAATGGAATTAATTAAAACCTTTGTTAGCGAAGAAGATAGAGAGAAGTTAGATGCTAATTATAATTTAGTTACAAAAAATGAAGCTGACTCGTATCAAGATACTTATCCGAAAGCAGATAGTGATTTTTATCTTTTGCAAGATAATGTTGATGAAAAAACAAGAGCAGAGCTTGATCAAATTTTTGGTGTTTCAGCATGGACTTTTATTAATACTATGCAAGAGATGGCTAAAGAGTCTAATCAAGAAGTAACTAGTGATATTGATAATATAGAGCTAAGTGATATTTATGCCTCATTGCCAATGTTGAAACAAATACCAACTGAGGAAATAACAAAACAATATAATTTAGCATCACAACTAGATGAATCAATGCAAAATCAAACGGGAATGGTTTTAAGTAAAGCTTTTTATGAAGAACTCGGTGTTGACTTATCACAAATGCAAAGTAATTATATTTTCAAAATAGGGTTTTTAATGTTAGGAATTGCTTTGATTGGTGGTTTAGCAACCGTAGGAGTTAATTTCTTCTCATCTCGTATTGCAACTGGGGTGGCTCGTAATTTAAGAAGAGATACCTTTAATAAAATAGAACAGTTTTCGAATGCAGAATATGATAAGATTTCAACATCATCATTAATTACAAGAAGTACTAATGATGTTAATCAAATTCAAGTTTTATTAACAATGGGAATTAGAATGATTTGTTATGCTCCGATTATGGCAGCTGGTGGTATTTTTATGGCAACACGAAAAGCTGCTTCAATGAGTTGGGTTATCGCTTTGGCAGTTATCGTTGTATTTTGTTTAATTATGGTTATAGTTATTATTGCTATGCCAAGATTTAAAGTCATTCAAAAGTTGGTTGATAAACTAAATTTAGTCTCACGTGAACAATTGAGTGGGTTGATGGTTGTAAGAGCTTTTAAAACACAAAAGTATGAGGAAGAGCGCTTTGATGATGTTAATGCTGAGTTAACACGAGTTAACTTGTTTGTAAATCGTATTATGGTACTAATGCAACCAACAATGATGTTTGTGATGAATGGACTAACTGTTTTAGTAGTTTGGGTGGGAGCACATCAAATTGCAGAGTCAAATATGCAAGTTGGTGATATGATGGCCTTCATTCAATATGCGATGCAAGTGGTTATGTCATTTGTTATGGTATCAGTAATGTTTATCTTAGTACCACGTGCTGCTGTTTCAGCTGATCGTATCAAAGAAGTTTTGGAAATGGAAATTGCTATTAAAGATCCAGTTATCCCACAACAATTTGATGATAAACAAAAAGGAATTGTTGAGTTTGATAATGTTAGTTTTTGTTATGATGATGCTCAAGAAAAAGCAATCGATAATATTTCATTTAAGGCATTGCCAAATCAAACTACAGCTATTATTGGTTCTACCGGTGCTGGAAAAACAACAATTGCAAACTTATTAATGAGATTTAATGATGTTTCTAAGGGAAGTATTAAAGTAGCTGGTGTTGATATTAGAGAAGTTAGTCAACATGATCTACGTGCTAAAATTGGTTATGTACCACAAAAAGGAATGTTAATTTCAGGAACAATTGAATCTAATTTGAAATATGGTAAAAAAGATCTTGATGATACAGCAATGATAGAAGCAGCTAAAATAGCACAAGCTGATAGCTTTATTGTTGATAAAGAAGAAGGCTATCAAAGTGAAATCGCTCAAGGTGGTAAAAATGTCTCAGGTGGTCAAAAGCAACGCCTTTCAATTGCCCGTGCGTTAAGTATTAAACCAGATATTCTTTTCTTTGATGATAGTTTTTCTGCGCTTGATTTTAAGACAGATTCTGCACTTCGTAAAGCTATCAGTGATAAAGTTAAGGATACAACAATTATTATTGTTGCTCAAAGAGTAAGTACGATCATGAAAGCAGATCAAATTATTGTTTTAGATAAAGGTAAAATAGTTGGACAAGGTAAACATCATGAATTATTAGAAAAATGTTCCGAATATTATGAAATTGCTTCATCACAATTGTCAAAGGAGGAGTTAATTCATGGCTAATCAAGAAAGAGTAACTTCTCGTCGTAGAAGACAAAAAAATAATTTTGGTGGTGGACCAAATAATGGCATTGGTTTACAAGGTGAAAAAGCACGTGACTTTAGTGGAACAATTAAGAAATTAATTAGATATTTAGGTAATCATAAATGGACAATTCTTTTTGTTTGGTTGCTTGCAATGGTATCAACGATTTTTACAATTGTGGGGCCAAAGATTTTAGGAAATGCAACTGATGAATTAGTTACTGGCTTTTTAGCACAGATCTCTGGTAGTGGTGGTATTGATTTTAATGCAATTGGTAGAATTCTATTAATATTAATCGGTCTATATATTATTAGTTCTGTCTTTATGTACCTTCAAGGTTATGTGATGTCAGGTGTGACAATGAAAACGACTTATCAATTGCGAAAAGATATTAGTCAAAAAATCAATCGTTTGCCTTTTAGTTATTTTGACAAAACTTCACAAGGGGAAGTTTTATCAAGAATCACTAATGATGTCGATACAATAAATCAAACTTTAAACCAAAGTATGACACAGATTATTACTTCAATTACTTCAGTATTTGGAATAACGATTATGATGTTAACAATTAGTTGGCAATTGACGTTAGTTGCGCTATGTATTTTACCTTTATCAGCAGTCTTTGTAATGTTGATAGTTAAAAAATCGCAAGTATTATTCGCGAACCAACAAAAATACCTTGGTAAAGTAAATGGTCATGTTGAGGAAATGTTAGGTGCTCATGTGATTGTTAAATCATTTAATGGTGAAGAGGATTCAATTGCAGAGTTTAAAAAATATAATGATTCTCTATATAATTCTGCTTGGAAAGCTAACTTTATGTCTGGTATGATGCAACCAATTACTAATTTTATTGGTAATTTATCTTATGTAGCAATTTGTATTATTGGTGGTTATTTAGCTGTAAATGGTAAAATGACAATTGGTGGTATTCAATCATTTATTCAATATGTCAGATCATTTACTCAACCAATCACACAACTTGCACAGATTTCTAATATAATCCAACAAACAGCAGCAGCAGCTGAAAGGGTCTTTGAGTTTTTAGAAGAGGATGAGGAAATTGAAGATATTGAAAATGCTCTTGTAATTAATCATGATGGTGAAAGTCGCTTAAATGGTATTAATATAGAAGGTAATGTTACTTTTGAAAATATTTCATTTGGTTATGATAAAAAACAACCTGTAATTAAGAACTTCAAGGCTAGTGTTAAAAAAGGACAAAAGATTGCTATTGTTGGACCAACAGGGGCGGGTAAAACAACCATTATTAAGTTATTAATGAGATTTTATGATGTAGATAGTGGAGCTATCAAAATTGATGGCTATGATATTAAAGATTTTAAACGTGATGAGTTACGTTCTTTATTTGGGATGGTTTTACAAGATACATGGTTATTTAATGGTACAATTGCTGATAATATTAAATATGGAAAGCTTGATGCTACTCAAGAGGAAATTGAAGCTGCAGCATATGCTGCTCAGACAGATCATTTCATTAAAACTTTACCAAAAGGATATCAAATGGTCTTAAATGAAGAAGCTGATAATATCTCTCAAGGTCAAAAACAGTTATTAACAATCGCTCGTGTTATTTTAGCTGATCCTGACATTTTAATTCTTGATGAGGCCACTAGTAGTGTTGATACAAGAACGGAACAATTACTACAAAGAGCTATGAATAATCTAATGGAAGGTCGAACAAGCTTTATTATTGCCCATCGTTTATCAACTATTACTAATTCTGATTTAATATTGGTAATGAATGATGGTGACATTGTCGAACAAGGAAAACATGAAGAATTACTAAAACGTAATGGCTTTTATGCAAACTTATATAATAGTCAATTCGAAAGTGATGACTAATTATTATTTTTAAATAATAATAGACTACTAATGTAATAATATATGGTAGAATTAGAAGTATTAAAACTTTTGTATGAGGAGAATTATAAATGACTATTAATGAAAGAATAACAGCCTTAAGAAAAGTGATGCAGGAAGAGGGGATAAGTATCTATCTTATTCCTTCTAATGATTATCATGCGAGTGAATATGTTTGCGATTATTTTAAAGCTCGTGAGTTTATGTCTGGTTTTACTGGTTCAGCAGGAACTCTTGTAATTAGTCACACGGAAGCTATTTTATGGACGGATGGTAGATATTTAATTCAAGCAAAAAAAGAGCTTGAAGGTTCAGAGATTAAATTATATGCTACAAACTTTAAAGATGTTCCAACTATTGTTGAATATTTAACAAAGCAATTACAAAGCGGTGATACGCTTGGCTTTGATGGCCGTTTAATCTGTGCCAAAGAAGGAAATCTCTATGAAAAAATCTTTTCAAAAAATAATATTAAAATTAAATATCAAGATGATCTCATTAATAGAATCTGGTCAACAAGAGAAGAACTCCCTCAAGCAAGTGCTTATTTATTAGATATTAAATATGCTGGAGAGACAAGTTTAGTTAAGATTAATAAAGTGCGTGCACAATTAAAGAAAAATCAAATGAGTGTTAATATTATCACTACACTTGATGATATTGCCTGGCTTTTAAATATTAGAGGTGATGATATCCTTTATTCACCTTTGACTTTAGCTTATGTTTATCTAGATTTAAAAAATGTTCATTTATTTATTGATCAAAACAAGTTAAATCAAGAGTTAAAAATTGAACTTGAAAAAGTAAGAATTATCTATCATGATTATCA
>JAJDGJ010000043.1 GCA_030265585.1 Erysipelotrichaceae bacterium OttesenSCG-928-M19
AAGTAGTCTTGATAAATTAAAGGAAAAAGAAATTATTAACACACAGGCAATCTATAATTTAGATTTCTACTTTAATAGAAAGGGCACAAATCCAAGTTTCCCTTATAAATCACGTGTTACAGTTGATCGCTATGAAAATACTAAGGATTTAAATTATTATGAATATGTAACTTATACTAATACTGAATCAGAAAATAGTAAATTTAAAAAATATTATAATTCACAAGCCTATCTTGTTAACAGCGAAACTGGTTATACCTATTATCAGGATAATATTACAACTTGGAAAATGGAAAACATTGCTAAAAAACATAATAGCGCAACACTAAATATTTTTGAAAAATTAAATGAAGCAAAAGACTTAAAATTTGAAGATGATAAAGGAAATAATATCGAAATAGTTACAGGTACAATAAGTGCTACCATTTTAGATGATTTATATGCTAATGGGATGTTTTTTGATAATATTCAA
The DNA here is from genome assembly GCA_030265585.1 of Erysipelotrichaceae bacterium OttesenSCG-928-M19. Lineage (GTDB taxonomy): Bacteria > Bacillota_I > Bacilli_A > JAJDGJ01 > JAJDGJ01 > JAJDGJ01. The sequence goes on from JAJDGJ010000043.1 coordinate 473, forward strand.
CTTGATAATTATATAATTAAAGATTTTGTTGATCGTGAAAGCTATAATGTTAAAGTGAAAGCCTATCTTGATAAGGAAACAATGTTACCACTTGATTTGGAATTAAATATTGGAGATGACTTTACTAAATTACTTGAGGATAAAATAAAGAATGCTAAACAAGCAAATCAAGATGTGACACTAAAAAATAATGATTATAGCATAAAGTTACATTTTCTTTATGATAATGTAACAGCAGATAGTATTATTCCACCAAAGATTATTACTGATAACGCTAAAGAGGGTAATACAAATATATTGGAACATTTTAGTAATTTTAATTTAAATATTGATACTAAAACCAAAATTTTAAATGAAGTAGCAAGTGGCCCTTGGGATAAAGGGGAATTTATGTTGGATGGTATAGAATATAAATTGCCTCTAACATATAATGATTTAATAGAAAATGGTATTACTATTGTGAATAAAGCTGATTTGAATAAGAGTTTAAAACCTGGTAAAGATAGTTTTGGTGTTCAAGTTAAAACTAAAACTGGTTATGCTGGGATTCACTTTGTGAATAATACTAAAAAAACAATGAAAATGATTGATTGTCCTGTAACTGGTATTAATATTTCAAATAGCTCGCTTTATAATCGTGATTTTGTTGATTTTGAGCTTCCTGAGGGAATAAGAATAAATGATCGCTTAGCTAAGTTAACTAATACTTATACTAAACCTTATGCTACTATTGAATCAGCTGATCAAATTTCATATTTATATTTTCTAGATAAAAATGTTTTAGAATTATCAATTACCGTTGATAAAGTAACTGATCGTATTAAAGATATTGACTTGGATACTAAGAAAGGTATTAGGTAGAAAAATTAAATCATAATTAAAACCCCAGAAGCTGTTATTCAACTTCTGGGATTTGATTTTTTACCATAATTTTTAAATATTTAATTTACTTGCTATTTTTTCAAAGATAATTGGTAAAACTAGTGATGTTGGAAATGCGATTACAAAACCAAGCACTGTAGATGTCAGAGCCTGTTTAAAAAAGGATTCTGTATATCCAACAAAAAACAAAATCATAATGCAACCTAACAATATTGATAGACAAATGCTGGTACATGCAGCAATAAATAATTTTCTTTTCATATGCAACCTCCTATAAAAGTTGGAATTTTTTTATAGGGTTGCCTCCCTATATAATATAATAGCAGTTAATAAATTTTATGTCAAAACACATTATTTTAGTTTCGTTGCAAATGCAACAGTTATATTAAAAAAAGAGTGTATAATAATTATAAAATAGAAAGGATGATAGTGATGGAAACTGTTTATAATTTTAATTGTTCAAAAACAAAAATAATTGAGCAACTAGTTGATAATGATGAAGTAATGATTAATCATATTATTCTTAATAGGGGTGAAGCTTTACCTGAACATAATTCTAATTCAAATGTCTATCTTATAATAATAAGGGGGACATTATTTATAAAACTAGCAGATAAACAAACTAAACAGTACAAAGCTGGTTCAATTATAAATGTTCCATATGACATCAAAATGAATATCAGTAATAATAATGAAGAGCAATTAGAATTTTTTGTTATAAAAGCTCCAAGTCCAAGGATGATCTAAGAAAAACAAAAAAATATGAGGATAGTAGTTTTATCTTCATATTTTTTATTTCCAGTTAAAATATCGCCTTGACAATACCTTGTTTTAATGTAGTATTATGTATTGGACAGTATGAGATTGAAAGTGATAATATGATTTGAAAGAGGGATTTTAAAATAATGACGGGACAATATGATTTAACAAAGGGAAAGGTTTCAAAAAAACTTATTTTAGTTGCATTGCCTCTTATTGGCTCTCAACTTATTCAAATGACATATAATCTTACTGATATGTTTTGGCTAGGAAGGCTAAGCAGTGAAGCGGTTGCTGCCTCTGGTACCGTGGGTATGTATATATTGCTTTCTTTATCAGTTATGCTTATCGGGCGAATGGGTGCTGAAATTGGAGTTGCTCAGTATATTGGTTCAGGTAAGAAAGATATAGCAGAAATGTATGCTAAAAACTCATTATGGCTTGCGACTCTTGTTGGTATCTTATTAGCTTCGTTATATGCTTTTGGAAGAAGTCCTCTTATTGCTTTTTTTAAAATTCAAGAACTGAATGTTTCTTTAGCGGCTGAATTGTATTTATTAATTATTGCAATAGGTATTCCTTTTACATTTATTACAGCAGTAGTGACTGGAATTTATAATGGAAATGGAAATGCCAAAGTTCCTTTTAAAATTAATTGTGTAGGTATTAGTATAAATATAATATTAGATCCTTTACTAATATTTACATTTAAAATGGGAATAGCTGGTGCTGCTATTGCAACAATAGTAGCTCAAATTGTTACTTGTATTTTATCAATTTTTTCGCTAATACATTCTAGGAACTCTCCATTCAAAAACTTTGAAACTATATTGGTTCCTTCAAAAAAATATTTAAGTCAAATTTTAAAATGGAGTGTTCCTATTGCGATAGAAGGTTTTCTATTCACTTTTATTTCAATGATTGTATCACGTTTTGTTGCAAGTTATGGTGCTGATGCAATTTCTGCTCAGCGAATAGGCTCGCAGATAGAGAACCTATCTTGGTTAATTGGAGGTGCTTTTTCTTCAGCTTTGACTGCCTTTATTGGGCAAAATTATGGTGCCCAAAAATTAGATAGGATAAATAGTGGATTTAAGTCAGGCGTCTTAATAATGGCTATCTGGGGTTTATTTGTTGCTGCACTAATGTTTTTTGGCGCTCATTTAATTTTTAATTTCTTTTTACCTAATGATACCGAAGCTTCTTTAATTGGTGTTTTATCTTTAAAAATATTAGCAGTGTCACAATTGTTTATCTGTTTTGAAAGTGCTGCAATAGGGGCTTTTCGTGGTATTGGTAAAACCTTTCAACCCTCAATTATAAGCGCTCTTACAAATATATTTCGTGTTCTATTAGCCTATCTGTTAATGAGGACATCACTCGGTCTGAATGGTATCTGGATCTCTCTTTCAGTTGGTTCTATTATAAGAGGCTTATGGATGCTGATTGCCTATATAATAACTTCTAAAACTCATTTTAAGTACTTTAAAAGGGAGAGTAAGTATTCTTAATTAAAATAATTAAACTAAAAAATGAGAACTCTATAATTAAATGGACATTATATAACTTTTTGAATAAACCAAAATGATGAAACTTCTTGTTTAATCAGTGAGAATTTTTTATATATGGTATAATGTTCATATTAGAGTCTGAGCAATGATATTAAAATATCTAATTTGAAAATGATGGTAGAAAAAGAGACTTACATTGATTCGATGAATATTTTTAGAGAAAATACGAGGTAGATAAGTAATGGAAAATAATGAGAAGAATTATTTAAAGCGTGGTGTAGTCAAGATTTTATATGATCATTTTAGCACAATAGCTTTGTTTGCGATATTAACATTACAAATTGATCTTCCTCTAGATCTTATGTTAAAAATAATTTTTTCAATATGTATTTCAATATTGCTTTTAAGCATTAATTATTTGATTATCAACAAAGGATATAGTAAAGTTGTTTTGGTGTTTTGGTCAATTGTAACAACTATACCTCTACTACTATTTTTAACAGCATTACAGTCCCATATTGCCCATGGATGGTTAAAAGGAGCAGATTTATTTTTTATTTTAATTTGGCTTTTAATATTAGTGGTGCCTAATATTTTACTTTTGATCAAGGATCGACATACATATATAACAATTGTGTTAATGCCAACAATTCCATGGGCTCTCATATTTTTTGCAGTTATTTTTGGAGGACCACAATAGACTAAAATTAAAGTAAATAAAAAGATAGTAAATTAAGAATAGTATTAAAAAGCAAAGCTTAGAGAAGTATAGATAAAATAACTTATCAAGATAGGCAAGCTCTTAATATGCTTTTATTGGAGAAATAAGGAGTTAGAGAAAATGAAGAATTATATTAGTAAAGATTATTTGAAATATGGCTGCACTAAAATCTTATATGACTGTTTTTTTCTTGTGTTGATTACTTCAATTTATTTAGGTACAATGGAGCTTTATAAATCACTCAATATAATAATTATGGTTATAGCATCAATAAGCATTTCACTATTATGCTTGTTTATTAACTACTTTGCTATAAAAAAAGGATATCATGAAATCATATTTAGAGTGTCTGCTATATTAACTATATTATTTATATGCACCCTAAGCTTTTTTACTTATTTAGGTATTAGAACGGGAGTATTTACTAAGGAGTTAATATCGTATTTTATATGTATGTTTATAGTCTTGAGTTTAGCAAGCTTATTTTTCTTAAAAAAGGGATGGAGTGAATATAAAACACTTATTTTACTACCAACGCCTCCATGGATTTGGCTATTAATAATGGCATTTTTTGGAGCTTTTCCAGATTAGATGGTTTAGGTTTTTAATAATGGAAGCTTGCCAAAAGGATTGACTTTCTAAAAATTGTGTCAAAAAAACGCC
>JAJDGJ010000044.1 GCA_030265585.1 Erysipelotrichaceae bacterium OttesenSCG-928-M19
TTCTGTATTTTCTTAGACTCTTTTAAAGTTTTTTCTTCTTTCTTTAATTTGTCTTCTTCTTTAATTAGTTTTGCTTTTTGATCATTTAAATCCTCTACTACTTCATTATTAGCTTGATTGATTGCTGAAATACCATCAAGTTTAGTAATAAAATCATTTAAATTTGTTGAACTCATAACAAAATCAATAACAAAGTTATCTGAATCAATCTCTTGCATCAATGATAATCTCTCTAAAACTTCCGCTTCAAGTACAACAATTTCTTTTTTTGTTGAAACTATTTCTTTTTTTGTTTTCTTAATAGAATTACTCTTTTGCGTAATCAAACTATCATTTTCTTTAATTAACTCAATAATCTTATTGATGTCACCTTTGGTATCGGCTAACTTCTCCTTGATTGATTTAACACTTTTATCACTTTTAGCTTGACGCTCTTTTAAATATTCCTCATAGCCAGAGCAAGCTTTCTTGTTAGCATTATATGTTGATTTCTTTGAACATAATTTTTGGTAGTAGTCTTCATTCTTTGCATAATCTATCTTAGCATTAGCACTTGGTTGTCCCATAATAAAAGCAAGGGCTAATAAAATTGCTAATATTTTTTTTGATTTAAACATATTATCATCTCACTTACAGCTAATATTCTAACATAAGAAAATAATAATACAAAAAAATCAGAGCAACCTAACATAATTGATGTAAGGTTATCCTGATTTCTTTCTTCTCAGCAGTATTCTTGGTTTATTTTCTATCTTTACTTCTAACAAATCTAACATAAACATAAAAATTGGTATCCCTACTATTAAGCCCCAAACACCTAAAATTTGTTCTGCTAAAAACAAAACAAGAAAAACATAAAAAATTGGTAATTTAGTTCGACTCGACATTAATTTAGGATTTAAAAAATAGGTCTCTATAGCATGAATAATCACAATCATTATTAAAACATAAATAATTTTTTGAAAACCACCAATTGCATAGGCAATAAAAGCCAAAGGAAAACAAGAAATAATTACTCCAGCAACGGGTATTAAGCCTAAAATAAAGACCATGATTGCTAGGGTTGGTAATTGTGGAAAACCTAAGAAATAAAGAGCTATTGTTGTTAGACAAGTGTTAATTGAAGCAATAATAAACTGCGTTTCTAAAACTATTCCAAAGGTACTAATAAATTTCTTTCCTAAATATGCTACCTCAGACCAAAACCAACTAAAGCGACTTGTTAAAAAGGCAATAAAAACAGCAATTCCGATAGCACCAATATTAGTAACATAAGATAAAGCAATATTAGCCCAAGCTTGAATTTCAGTTTTTAAATTAAATTGGTTAAAAACATCTGCAATTAAGTTTAAAAGGGCATTATCACTATCAGATTCAATGTAAAAATTATTAATCATCTCAATAATTTTCGTTGTTTGATGCGTAATTTCATAAAAGAAATGATTAAACAAAAAATATAGTAATGCTATAATCATCGCATAAACAAAAATGACAATATAAGGCTTTGGAATATCTATTCTTTTCTTAATACTGTTAGTTAAACGTGTTGTCAACAAAATAAAAATCAAAGTCAATAATAATACATTAATCATTGATTTAAAAAGAAATAGTAAACCACAAACAATGGTTATAACAACAATTTTTTTAAAAAAATCATTATTAATTAATTGTTCAATTTTATCCATATAAGCACCACCTTTTTTTGGCAATTATAACATATCATTAAGCTAATTAATATATTTTAAAAATATTATTTTACACAATATTATCATAATTCAACTTCTCTGGTATTAATATCTAAAATTTCAACTTTGCATTGTCCTCCTAAATTATCAATTACTAATTGTTTTAAAGCTTCTAATGCTTCATTAAAAGCAGCCTCGCGCTTTAAATCAACTAATTCAATACAAAGAAAAGCATTAGTTGTTGATTCCTTTAACATTGTTCTAACAGCCTCTCGCCAATTCCAGCAGCGACAAATAGCTCCTTCATCATCCTTATAAATAATTTCATCAACATAAGGTATTTCGCTTTCTTCACTACCTAAAGTAATAAAGCTCTCTGTACCCTCTGCTTTTGTAAGCCTAATATTACCCACGATTGCATCAATATCTTCACCACCACAAGGTAAAGCATAATTCAATGAAATAGAATTATACAAATCAACTAAAGGATTGATCGTTGGTATTTGATTACCATTTTTTACACGTTTAAATAATGCTTCAATTGAACTTCGCGCACCTTTTTTAGTTTTAAATTTTGTAAATGCTTGACGCCATACTTTAATAATATCATTATCGATAAAATTATCCTCTGTTAAATAGCTTAGTGCTTTTTGTTCACTTTTTGCAATTAAATCTAAATATTTATCCTCTTTTTCAATCTTATTATTAATTCCATAACAGGTAATAATCCCTATCTTAGCTTCCGGAAATACTTGCCAAAAACTATCCTCTATCATAAACTTTTTCATAATTACCTCCTACTAATATCTATTAATATTATTTATTAATTATTCACACCAAAAAACAGTTTAAAACAAATAAAATTGTAATAAACTGTCATTAATTATTTTAATAACTTGTTGATATAAGGTGAGTTTTTAATAATAATCTCTAGATCATCCAAATCCAAATTATGTTTAGAGTGATTATCTTCAAAAAATTTAATTAACTCATCTTTATTTTTAATATTATTATTTGTAATTACATAAATTACTTCCTCTCTCATCTTCTGCCATAATTCTTCATTTCTGAATCGATCATTATTTCCTTTCATGATAAAACCTCCAATAGTTATTTTTTCGATAATATTATACCATTATTTTTATTATGTAACAATTAAGTAACACTCATAATTCAAGAAACATTTATGAGACTATAATAATAAAATAAATTATTTAGTTGCATAAATGCGACAAAGATGTTAGAATAGATTTAGATAATTTATTAGGTGGTGCAATTATGATAGAAAATAATTTTATTAATCAAATTCTTTATTATGAAAATTTATCAGCTAGTGAGCTAGCAACAATTATCGATGTTAATAAATCAACAATTCACCGTTGGATAAATGGCGATATTGAAAATATTAAGATGGATAAACTATTAGACCTAGCAACTAAATTAGATGTAAACCCCATTTGGATGATGGGAAAAAGTGATGTCTATCGTTTTAGTGATTATCAAAAAAATAAAACAAGTCGAATCTTTGATAAACCAGTAGCAATCGCAGGAAGTGGTAGTTGTGGGTTGGGTGATCTTAATGAAGGCGTTATTACAGAATGGCAAGATACACCAATGCAATGGTTAAATGGTAATCCTGATGAATATTTTTGGGCAATCGCTAATGGTGATTCAATGATTGGCTCTGGAATTATTGATGGTTCAATGTTGCTTTTTAAAATGCAAAAAAATCTTAATAATGGTGATATTGGTGCCTTTCATCTTAATGGTGAAGATTATATTAAAAAATTCGAAAAAAAAGGCAATACTATTTTATTAATTAGTACTAACCTTGATTATGATCCAATTATTGTAACTAAAGATGATGACTTTAGAATTATTGCGAAACTGATTAAACAAGTTACTGATTTTTAGAAAGGAGATCTAAATTTGACATACTCAACTGGTGAGAAGCCTGGAAAAGGAAGATATATTTGTAAAAAGTGCAATCAAACAGTAGTTCTTGATGATACAAGTGATACTTTACCACCATGCCCAAAATGCTCACACACAAAATTTAAAAAATAGTCTTTCTAAAAGGAAGACTATTTTTTTATTCATCATATGCCTTACGATTTCTAAATGCATATACAGCTAAAAATAAACATAATACTCCTGATAAAGCATACCAATTATTTACCCCCATTTGTTGTGCAAAGAGATTCGCAAGTATTAAACCAACAGGCATTGTAAATCTTGTCACACTAGTTACTATTGAAATAACTCGTCCTAAATACTCATATGCAACACGAATTTGTACTAAAGCTGTTTGAATACCACGATAAAATGGAATAGAAATTCCCATAATCAATGCAAATATAAAAAATAAGAAATATTGACTTGCTGGTATTACACCGATAATAATACAACAGATACCATAAAGTGCAATCGAACCTGAGATAGCTAAAATCTTATTTAAACGATACCCCCAGGTTGCTAAAAAGAAAGAACCAAGCAATGTTCCAATTGCAAAAGTTGTTTCAACAATCGCTGAACCTTGAACTCCTATTTTAAAATGTTCCATAGCTATAAAAGGGAATAATGTTCCAATTGGTGAATAAATAATCGCATAAAGACCACTAATAATTATTAAAGACATAATTGCTTTATCCGCTTTAATTATTTTTAAACCATCTTTAAACTCTTGTAGATAATGATACTCGATTTTTTGATTTGGGGTTTCCTTAACCTTTACAAACTGTAAGATTGTTATCGCAAAAAAAGCACCAAAAATATCTAAAAGAACAATGTATTTAATACTAAAAATTGAGTATAAGATAGCTGCAGCTGCCGGACTAACTAAATCTGAAAAAGCTTCAAACCCCTTAGAATGCCCCGAGTACTTGACTAGAAGATCACGAGGTACTATAAGTGGTATAAAAGAATGTAATGATGGTGAATGAAAAGCACTACCTACTGCTCTTAAAAACATTACAAAATAAATTAGAGGTATACTTGCAAATTCAAAATATAAAGCAAGAAATAAACCAAAAGTTGCTAAAGCAACAAATAAATCAGAGATTATCATAACATGTTTCTTTTTAAAACGATCAACTACTGTTCCAGCAAAAAAACCAATAAAAGCTTGAGG
>JAJDGJ010000045.1 GCA_030265585.1 Erysipelotrichaceae bacterium OttesenSCG-928-M19
AATATTGATGATTTAGTTATTACAGAGCTTTCTGCAATAAAAAAAATAGAAGAGTTAAGAAAAGAACAAGAAAATTATCTCTCACCAGCATTTAGTACAATTTCAGCCTATAAAGAACATGCAGCTATGATGCATTATAGTGTAACTCCAGAATCAAATTATCAACTTAAGGCTAAAGGAATGTATTTAATTGATACGGGAGCTAACTATCTTGAAGGAACGACAGATTTTACACGAACAATTATCTTAGGTGAAATACCTTTAGAAATGAAAAAGCATTATACTGCTGTTGTCAAAGGAATGCTTAATTTGTCGAATGCTAAATTCTTAGAAGGCACTAAAGCATATAATTTGGATATTATTGCACGCATGCCAATTTGGCAATTAGGCTTAGATTATCTTAGTGCTACTGGACATGGCATTGGTTATTTAACTAATGTTCATGAACCACCACTTAGAGTTCATTGGCAAGCTAATCTTGGCTCTAAATTAGAGGTTGGTACACTATTATCCAATGAGCCAGGTATTTATATTGAGAATTCACATGGCATTAGAATTGAAAATGATTTACTAATTCAAAATAGTATAAAAAATGAATATGGACAATTTCTAGAATTTGAGGTTTGTACGTTTGTTCCAATTGATTTAGATGGTATTGATATTAATAGTATGTCTAGTCAAGATAAAGAGTATTTGAACTCTTATCACAAGCTAGTTAGAGATAAACTATCAAAATATTTAAATGAAGCAGAAGTAGAGTGGTTGGTTGAATATACTAAAGAAATATAAAAAAAACTATTTAGAACGATTGTCTTCTAAATAGTTTTTTATAAAGCTCAAAACATTTTCTGGTTCTATATTTAAGACATAGCCAAATTCATTGTAGAGGCGTCTTTCGGCTTCTTTAAAAATATTTTCATCAAATAAATGTAATTTCTTATTGTCTAATTCTTTTTCAACGCGTTTTTCGTAAATTGTTTTAATCAATTTTAAAATTTCTAATTGATTTCCTGATTCTAAAATATCACGATACATGGCTTCTCTTTCGTTTTTATTATCAGACCATAGATCAAATTCAGTTCCCATATTGTCTAAAACATCAAAAATTTCCTCCTTAGAGATAATCTGGCAAAGCTTTGCTGTTAAATCCTTATTGTCTTGAGGAACATAGATAGTTGAACTAGCATCATAAATGGGTTTTAAGACATAGTATGTTTGATTATTATCATTAATCTGTTTAGTTACAATATCAGTTATCTGACAGATACCTTTACTACCATAATTAATTATTTGATCTATTTTATACAAAAAAATAACCGCCTTCCACATAAATAGTAATTATATTTATATTATGTAACTATATTATAACATTTTTTTAATATTTATGTAAGCTTTCTTTTTTACTGATGTGCAAATAATGTGATATGTTTAAGAGAATAAAAATGTTACTGTAAAATTAAATAAATTAAAACTTTATTGTAGCTAAGGTTTTTAAATGATTATAGATTTCCTTGTGTTATAATTAAGAAAGCAAAGGAGTGTTACTAATGGAAGTTAAAGACTATTTTAATAAATTAAGAGAAGTAAGAGATGTTTCAATAGCCACTATTGATAAAAAGGGTATACCTCAAGTTAGAATAATTGATGTTATGATAGTTAAAGAGGATAGGCTATTCTTTTTAGTAGCACGTGGCAAGGCTTTTTATCAGCAGTTGTTAAATAATCCTACTGTCGCTCTAGTTGGACTTACTAAGGATTGGGAAAGTATAAGAATGATGGGTAGGGTAGAGCATTGTAATCAAGATATGTTAGTTGATATATTTGCTGATAATCCCAATATGTATGGAATTTATCCTGGTGATTCAAGTAGAATCTTGGAGGTCTTTTGTTTAAAAGATGGTTATGGAGAGTATTTTAATTTATCAGGACACCCTATCTATCGAGAGTATTTTAGTTTTGGCACTGGTAAAATAAAAGAAGAAGGTTATCTAATTACTCATGCTTGTCAATTATGTAATAAATGTTATGAAAGTTGTCCCCAATCATGTATTGAAGTGGGACGACCATATCAAATTGTCAAAGAGAATTGCTTACATTGTGGACTTTGTTATGAAGTATGTCCTTATCAAGCGATTAGAATGATTTAATAATTAGATACTATAGTATTCAAATAAAAAAAGCTCGAAAGTAAATACTTAGGAGCTTTTAAGATGAATAGCTATTTATTTTCAATTCGATGATTTGAATATAGTAGACCTAAACCAATTAAAAGTAAAATCATTGCTAAAAAGATTTGGTTATCACCAGTAATCGGTGTAGCTAGATCTTTTTTATTTTGTTTATTACTATTTTCGTTATGATTATTATCTTGGTTTGGTTTGGCTTTTAAAGTCACTAAAACATGTTCTGGTTCAACAGCATGTGAATAATTGGCTGCTACAGCTACAGAGTTATTGGCAGTTGGCTGAGTTATTTTTTGTGAAAGTTGACTTGTTTCTATAATATTAGTCTTTGGTGTTTTCAAGGAATAAGTAACAGTTGCTCCTTTTCCTTGTAACCATTCAATATTTTCTTTACTTTCAATTTTATAAGCTTTAATTTTTGACCAATCTTTAACATCCTCAGCTTTGAGCCAAGTCGCTAGTTTAGCATTTTCGGCATCAACTAATGGAAAATCATCAGATAAATATTTAGTGTTTTTATCTAATAAGCCAGCAACTTTTGGTGTTGCAGTAGTACTATAGAGAACAGTAACCTTATTTTTCCAGTCTGCATTAAGTTTAATTGGACCAGTTAGTTTCATTTCAAATTGAGAGTCTCGGGCTTCATTAGTAGTAATTGTTTTATCATCAATAGTTGGAAAAGTATTAATGATAATTAAATTAGACAATTTACTATTTGTTGTATTTTTTAATTCTAATTTATAATTAACTTTTGAATCAGGGCTAGCATTTACTGCTGTAGTATAGCTACTATCAAAATCACCTTTACCACTTAATGCTACTTCTAAGATATCTTGACAGCTAGAAATATATTTATTACCAGTGCTTAGAACATATTCATTAGTATCTTTATTGTTATTAAAATCATTAATATCTTTATTTTTGTAAGAATCACTTATTAATGGCATTCCAGTAATAGTTGGAACATTAAAGTCTTGCGTATTTAAGAAAACATCTAATGTTAATTCAATGCTTGCTAATAAATTAGTACTAACGTTAACATTAATTTCTGCAGCTAGTATAAAACCAGGTTTTAGCTTTAAAGCATCCCATTCTATTTTTATTAATTCTCGCTGACTATTCTTATAATTTTTTGAAATGCTAGTAATTTTGATTTGCTCTTGAATATCTTGATTATTTGTTAGTGAGACACCAATAGGTAATAGAGAATAGGCAGTTATAGGACCTTCAATATTTTCAAGTGATGCTTTATCATTTTTAACTTCAACAAGAATTTTATTATTACCAGGACTTAAGATATTGCCATTAACATCATCAAATTTAATACTACCAATTCCAATTTTTGTTTCACCAACTGGTGTAGGAACAATATTAGCAGTATGAGGACCCCAATATAATTTCCAATCTGGTGTCCATCTTAATCCAGTAGCTCCACCATATTGCATACGTTCATTTTCATAGCGATCTTTTCCACTTCCCAAAACAATATCAGTTATCTGATTAGCTACTTTTCCTATATAACCTTTTTCAACAGTAAAATAGAAGTTCATATTACGTCCAAACATACCAGCAGGTACTGTTTTTGGTCCATCAAAACTTTCTTCATTGGCTTGGAAAACAATTTTAATTTCACTAATATGTTTTCCAGTAGTATTGAGATTACGATACCATTCACCTTGTTTGACATTAGAAAACAATAAGCTATAATTAGCATCTTTATTATTATCATAACCATATTTAACATAAACATCATAGATAACAGGTGTCTTTAGTGGTAGCTTATCAGGAGTAACTTTATTATTTGGTGAATAGAAAAAGTTACCAGAATGAAACATATCTAAATACAAATGATCATCTACGTGGTAATAGATTTCATAATTTGTTGGTCCATTAACACCACTATCCATCATAGCCATTGTTGGTGTTACACCAAAGCCTAATAAGGCACCATCATAGACTGTAATATCAAGATTATTTGAACCACTAACACCACCAAAGGAATCTCTTGGCCCTTTTGAACTAATTCCCCAAGTATCACCATTACTAACAATTAGTTTAGGATCTTGAACTGTTACAGCAACTTTAGCCGTTAAATCATTACTAGTAAGTACATCATTATCGAAAAATAAGACTTCGCTTGTGACTTTATTTGTTAATTGAGTATAAGTCGGTGTTGTTGGTTTAACTTTTAATTTAACTTCGAAATTTTGTTCAAAGAAATTTTTGTCTTGTTGAGACTGTTCTTCATAACTCGGTGCCTTAATATCCCAATTTAGTGTGGTTGTACCATCGGAATTATTTACCACACTAGTTGGTGAAGGTGTCAAACCTTCGATGCCTTGATAACTTTGAAAAGCATCAATTAGATAACTAACTTTTATCGTGCTATTTTCTTTAACAAATTTTGAACCGTATTTTAATTTCGGTACAGAAATTGAGAACTTCCAAATACTATCATCATT
>JAJDGJ010000046.1 GCA_030265585.1 Erysipelotrichaceae bacterium OttesenSCG-928-M19
TCATAATAATCATCTGAATTGTTTTTTTTATTTATTATATTACAATTTTGTTCAATTAATTTTAATGCAAGAGATGTAAGATGTTCAATTTTAATAATCTCTTTATTAAGTTTAGATAAAATATCATTTACTTTATCAAAATAATTATCATTAACTTTATAGTCTTGATTATCAAAATTATCATATATTTCATTCTCAAAAATTGATAATTGAAAATATTCATCTTTATAATATTTTTTTTCTAAAGCAAGGCAATACTCTTCAATTAATTCTTTACATATTATTTTTTCATCTACTCCTGATACTAAATCTAAAAACCATAATGTACTATTGAATATCCATTCATCACTAAATGATACTCCATTAATATTTCCATTAAATTTACTGATTACTTTACTGTTGTACATTTCAATCAATCCTTTCTTTTTTTGTGTTCTCTCGAACAAATATAATATTTTTCTTGCCTTCTAAATAACATGTTTAGCATAAAAGCAAGGGTGCGCTAGCACTTGTCTTGCCCTTGCTTTTAGAAAAGCTAAATATGTTATAGAGTATAGGCAGGAAAATTTCTATATTTGAAGAGAGCAAAAGAATGGTTAAAAAAGTATTTTGCGGACTTCGTCCGCTACACAAAAAAACATGACATTGTGTCATGTTAGTTACTACTTTTAGTAGTTTTTGAAAAGGTCAATGAATATTCGATTTCATCATCATACTCATAGTCTTGTTCACAATGATGTTGATATTCATATTCATATCTTTCCTTTATATCATTGCTTATAAACAATTCATCTTTATAAACTTGATATGTATTGTTTATTGAGTCAAACTCACGACTTGTTATCTTATCTATCTTTATGTCTAATTGAAGCGCTAAGAGTGATTTAAAGAACAATTCGGGACTTTCATCTTTAAGAGATTTCAATTGATTAGTTACTGCATTTAATAAAACTAATTGCATAGTGTTATCAGTTGCTAGTAATTCAATTATGTTCTCATCTAAAATTTTCTTATAGTGAGTTTTAGGAACTTCAGTATGCTTATATAAATAAGTCATTTCTGCAATTTTGTCAGCCATTTTGCTAACTGGTAATTTTGTAAAATCATCATAATACTTTTTCATCGTTGATTCTTCCTTTCTTTTTGTGGTTTGCAAAAATAATACTAGCTGGCCACTTTTTGTTATGACCAAACGACAACATTTTACTTTATAAAGCAAGGGTGCGTTAGCACTTGTCTTGCCCTTGCTTTAAGAAAATAAGTAAAATGTTAAAGTGAAGGGAGTTAGAAAAGAGGCTAGCGAAAAAATGCAAGCCCAAAAAGAAAGGTACTATCTTCTTTCCCCAACTTTAACTTTAAAAACATTTTCTGGTCTAAGTCTACATACTTTATTACAATTACCTTTAGAAGAGTAACCTAGACCGAACCAGTAATCCTTATGTTTTCTATACTGTTTAATTACCTCATTTGCTGTTTGGTTTTTAAAATAAAAAATTTCGATATGTGTATGAGGTCCACTACTTGATCCCGTATTGCCAGAATAGGCAATGACGTCATTCTGTTTATAAGATTGACTTCCATTGATTTGACTAAGATGACCGAATATCATTACATAAGCATCGTCTTTAACTTGTCCTACGTAGACACTCCATATCCCATATCCACCATTATCAGTATTATGTTGAAATATTTTAGTTAAATTAATAGGAGCTTTAACTTTTGTTCCAATTGGAACAGCTAAGTCTATTCCAGGATGCCATCCACCACCAAAGCTTACTGGATAATTCCATGTACCTGCAGTTACTTCATATTTATTAAATGGGAGAACAAAATCACCTTTGGTTATGGCTACTGAAGAACCATCCAATGAAGTAGGATCACTATTACTAGCTAGGTCAATTGCATCCAAGAGATTTTGCTCGGTTTCTTTATCAATTAAGCCTTGAGCTTTTAGATCTGAAATAATGTCATTAAAGTGTTTAGCAATATATGCATACTCACTATCACTATCCTTTGGTTTTTTATTGTAATAATACTTCTTATATCTACTAATCAACTGATTTTGATCTACTTTTGATATTTTTTCATGATCACCGTCTAAAAAAACAATCAAGTCTATAATTTTTATATCATCAATACTATGTACTTCAGCATTAATTGTTCGTGCTGCTTCGATGTACGGATCGTTTTTGTTAGGATCAAATGTGTATGGAAATAAAAAAGCCATAACTGCAACTGGTAGTAGCATAAAACTAATAAATACAGCAATTAGTTTTTTAATAATACTACTATCATTTTTAATGTCATTAAAAACACTTATAATAGCATTAAAGGCTAAATGTATTTTAGACATTATTTACCACCTGCATCTCCAAACAATGCATCTTCATAGTGCATTTTTTTGACTGATATATAATATCTTTTATCAGAAAAGAATGCTAAACAATATCCTCTTTTAGGTTTGCTTATCAATTGTAGTTCTTCTTTAGTACATTTTAATAACTTTGCAAATTTATCTAATTCATCATCACCTGGAAAAAACAAAAATTTTGTAGATGCATTTGATATTATTGGTTGAGTTTTTGCTGCTATTGATGGAACAAGTAAATCTGAAATATTTTGAGTACCTAGCATAGTGATTCCATTATACTTTCTAATTCTCTTTTGCATTTCTTTTACTAATTTGACCATAAGATCATTATCTTCATTTACAAGTAAATATAATTCATCCATTGTTACAACTTTTCTGCCATCCATACGCGTAATCATGTTCCATATATATGTCATAATATTAAATAATATTGCATTAAATGATGTAGCAGCTCGATCAACTATATCAAAAATATCGAAATTTATATTTTGAGCATTTGGTATATTAGTCTTACCATTAAACAAGATACTATCAGTGCCTTTAGCAATTGACTTAAAAGCAATTAATAAATCTTTATACTCAGTTTTGCTATAAAATTCGTCTTTCGGATTTTGATACTTAGTTTCAATGTAGTTATAAAAGTCTGAAATTGTAGGATAGTTACTACTATCTAATTGATTGAGATTCACAATATTTAATAAACCGCATTTATCATAAAACTTAGTTAATAGATCTTCTAGAATATCTAAAGTTCTCTCATCCATATCTTTTTTATATATAGAAAAGAAATCTCTTAACCAAGCGATATGATTTAGAGCAGGGGTAGCTTGTGTTAAATAATTAGGTTTAATACTGCTTTTACTGTTGTCTTCATCGTAATCAATTCCATCATCATCAAGCATTGCTGAATTAATTCTAAATTCCATGATGTTGATAAAATAGTTTCCATTAAAGGAAATATTAGTTGCACCTAATTTTTTATTCAAATGAACATATTCTCTATTTTCAGAGTCAATGCTAAATGTAGTATAATTCATTGCAATATACCATGAT
Organism: Erysipelotrichaceae bacterium OttesenSCG-928-M19; assembly: GCA_030265585.1. Lineage (GTDB taxonomy): Bacteria > Bacillota_I > Bacilli_A > JAJDGJ01 > JAJDGJ01 > JAJDGJ01. The sequence continues at coordinate 3,425 of JAJDGJ010000046.1, forward strand.
AATATTTTTTTCATTAAGTTAGATTTACCTTCACCTGATGCGCCCATAATTATAATGTTACCATTACTCAATTTTGTGCGATCAAAAAAATCAACCATAATTAAACCTTTGGTATTTGCATCTACACCAATTATAATGCCATCTTTGTCTATCCTCTCACCGTAAGAGAAAGGGAAGAGCTTTGACAAGGTAGATGATAGCATATGTTGTTCTAAACCTCTAAATGAGTTATTTTGAGTTAATAGTATTGAACGGTGTGCTTTAGGTTGCTTAGTGTCTAAATTGCCTATAGTCGCATTAAACATTGCTAGTGCATTTTTAACTTCATCTTCTTTTGATTTTAAACCTTCTTTATCATCAGCCGTCCACATAATAAATGTAGTTGATTCATACATTATTTCATTTTCATCAATCATTCTAATTTGTAACTGCTGCGCTTTTTTATCACTAATACCTGATTGAACGTCCAATGATTTATCGTTACTTTTTTCTTTATTAATATTATTAGTTTTATATTTTTGAGAAATATAATTAATTGCTACTTCATTTGCTAGTGGTGAGTTTTTTTGAACAACATAAACATTTGTTATTTTTGCTAGTTTTGAAATTGCACCAAAAATTGGAGGAGTTGAGGGATAACTTTTTATTACTCCTATTTTAGCATATTTACCATCTATCATTAGATGATCATAACGATAAGTAAGTTTAATTGGTAAAATTTCATTAAAAAAGTTAATTGTTTCTTGTTCAATGTATTTTTCTTTTTTTCTTTTTTTCATTAATTATCAACTCCAGTTAATTGATTTTCTATACTTGTTAAACCTAGTTTATAGTCATCATAATAATCAAAATTAATAGTTTGATTCAACAATACTTGCAACTCTTTTTTTTCTAATAACTTTACATCACATTTAACATTAAACGAGGAGTTAATGCATGATGTAATATGTTTAAACTCCTCATTGTTTTTTGCAACAAATTTAAAATAATACTTGATAGCTGTGATATCACTATTTAAAGAGTTTTGTAGATATTCGTGATTAGCTTTAAATATTTGAGATGCATAATCATTTTTTGCATCTTCTGCTTTTTTAATTAATATTGATTCTACTTCGTCAAAGTTTTTTGCTACTTGAATACA
>JAJDGJ010000047.1 GCA_030265585.1 Erysipelotrichaceae bacterium OttesenSCG-928-M19
ATACTGAATATTTTACTTTATATTCTCCAGCTTTTGCTTCTAATGCGTTGCTTTCAACCTTTACAGTTGCTAGTGAATCATCACTTAACTTCCATGCTCTTGCACCTGTTATTCCGATTAAATTAGCATTTGTAGTTATTGCCTCAGCTTGAGTCTTACCAATTACAATATTGTTAGCAGCAATTCCATACTCATTACCAATTTCAACAATATCTTTATCCAAGACTGTTATTATTACTTCAACTTGTGTTGCTGGTTCTTCTACTACTGAGAATACTACTTTATATTCACCTTTTACAGCTTGAAGCTCTGAGCTTTCAACTTTTATACCAGCTTCACTATTATCAGATAATTTCCATGCTTCTGCCGCTGTTACATTAACCAAAGCAGAATCGTTTGTTATTGCAGCAGCCTGTAATTTACCCATCGTTACATTATTAGCTGCAATACCATACTCTTCACCAATTTCAACAACATCTTTATCAATTACCGTGATTGTAACTTCTACTTTTGTTGCTCTTTCTTGAGTTACACTAAATACTGCTGTATATGTTCCCGCCTTTGCAACTAATGTTGAACTATCAACACTTACTCCGGCTTCACTATTATCGCTCAGTTTCCATGCTTCTGCTTGTGTTAAATCAATTAACGCCGCATCTGTCTTAATTGCTGCTGCTTGTGCTTTTCCAATTGTTACATTATTAGCACCAATTCCATATTCGTCACCAGTTTCAACAATATCCTTATCAATTACTGTGATTGTAATCTCAGCAGTTGTTGCTGGTTCTTCTGCAACTGAGAAGATAGCTTTATAATCACCAGCTTTTGCTTCTAAATTGTTACTATCGATAACTATTCCCGCTTCGGAATCATCTACTAGTTTCCATGCAGTTGCCTGAGTTGTTGCAATTAACTTAGCATCATCAGCAAGTATTTGTTCAGCTTGTGCTTTACCGATTGTAATATTGTTTGCTGCAATTCCGTACTCATCACCAGTTTCAACAATATCTTTTGCTAGGACTGTAATAGTTACTTCTACTTTTGTAGCACTTTCCTCATCAACTGAGAACACTGCTTTATATTCTCCTGCTTTAGCAATTAAAGTTGAACTATCAACATTTACAGTAGCCTCTGTATTATCAGATAATTTCCATGCTTCTGCTTGTGTTAATTCAATTAATGCAGCATCTGTTTTAATTGCTGCTGCTTGTGCAACTCCAATTGTTACATTATTAGCACCAATTCCATACTCATCACCAGTTTCAACAATATCTTTATCTAAAACTGTTATTGTTACTTCTGCTTTTGTAGCACTTTCTTCAGCAACAGAGAACACTACCTTGTATTCCCCAGCTTTTGCGATAAGAGTTGAGCTATCAACGTTTACAGTTGCCTCAGTATCATCACTTAACTTCCATGCCTCAGCTTGTGTTAATTCAATTAAAGCTTCATCTGTTTTAATTGCTGCTGCTTGTGCTTTTCCAATTGTAATATTGTTTGCTGCAATTCCATATTCTTCACCAGTTTCAACAACATCTTTATCAATTACTGTTATTGTTACTTCTGCTTTTGTACTAGCCTCACCATTTACTGAGAATACTGCTTTATATTCTCCTGCTTTAGCTTCTAATGTTGTACTATCTACTAGCACTCCAGCTTCACTATTATCAGATAATTTCCATGCTGTTGCTGCTGTTGCTGCAATCAATTCATCATTATCAGCAACCATTACTGCTGCTTGATCTTTTCCAATTGTAATATTATTTGCTGCAATTCCGTACTCATCACCAGTTTCAACAATATCTTTATCTAAGACTGTTACTGTTACTTCTACTTGTGTTGTATCTTCCTCAACAACTGAGAAGACCACCTTATACGCTCCAGCTATAGCTTGTACTTCAGAACTCTCTACTTGTACATTCGCATCTGAATTATCAGATAATTTCCATGCTTTTGCTGCTGTTTCAGTAATTAGTGTTTCATTAGTCATTGCTGCTGCTTGTGCTTTTCCAATTGTAATATTGTTTGCTGCAATTCCATATTCATCACCAGTTTCAACAACATCTTTATCAATTACTGTTATTGTTACTTCTGCTTTTGTACTAGCCTCACCATTTACTGAGAACACTGCTTTATATTCTCCTGCTTTAGCTTCTAATGTTGTACTATCTACTAGCACTCCAGCTTCACTATTATCAGATAATTTCCATGCTGTTGCTTCTGTTGCTGCAATCAATTCATCATTATCAGCAACCATTGCTGCTGCTTGATCTTTTCCAACTGTAATATGATTTGCACCAATTCCATATTCATCACCAATTACTACAATATCTTTATCTAAGACTGTTATTGTTACTTCAATTGATGTTGCTGGTTCTTCTTCTACATTTAAGACTACTTGATATGATCCTGCTTTTACTTCTAGTAATGTCTTATCTGCAACTAATACTGTTCCTTTATTTGCATATGCTTCTGTTTGCCATGCTTCTGCTGCTGTTGCACTTACTATCTTAGCATCATCAGCAACCATCGCCTGTGCTTCTTCTAATCCAACTGTTACATTATTTGCTGCAATACTATATTTGTCACCTACTTCAATAACATCTTTATCTAATACTGTTGCATTGATTGTTATCGTTGTTGCTGGTTCTTCTACTACCGCAAATGTAATTGCATATGTTCCTTTTGCTGCTGCATAATCTCCTGTACTACTTATTTCTACTTCTGCATCGCTTCCATCAGTTACTTTAACTGCTTTTGCTTTTGCGGCTAAGATTACTGCATCACTATTTGTATCAACATCTGGCTTGTTGATTACAAAATCATACGCTTGGATTACATATTCTTCACCTACTACAATACTTCCATCATTTACTACTAAGACACTCTTAGCTGTTGTTGTATTGTAATCACTATCTGTTACGCTATATGTTACAACATAGATTCCTGCTACATCAACATCATATGTATCACTTACACTTACATCATCATTTGTTAATGTATCTTTATCATCTTCTACTTTTTCAATTGCTGTTTTAGCATCATATGTTTCACCTACATTTATTTCCACTGGTGTAGTTACTTCTAATGTTGGTGCTGCTCCATCTGATACTGTTACTGTAATTGTTGTTTTAGCTGTTGGATCTTCTTCAACATATAGTTCTACTAAATATGTTCCTGCTCCTTGTCCAATTACTGTATTATCAGTTACCTTAATTGTTCCAGCTTCTGCTTTTGTACTATTTAACTCTGCTTTTGCAATTGCTTTTGTAATTATTTCTGCATCAGTAATTGTTGCAGCTCTTGCAGTATTAATTGTAAAGTCATTTGCATAAATAGTATATTGATCACCTTTTGTTACATGATCTTCAGCTTTAACTTCGATACTGATTTCTACTGTTGTTGTTGGCTCTTCGCTAACTGCAAAGATAGCATTATAAGTTCCAATTGCTGCTGTAAATGTTGTGCTTACTAGTTCAACACTTCCACTTTCTACTGCTGGATTACTTACTAACCATGCTTTAGCTTGTGCTTTAGTAATTAATTCATCATTATCACTAATTGCTTCAGCATCTTTAACACCCATTACTAGGTTGTTAGCTTCAATTCCATATTCATCGCCTACTTCTACAACATCTTTATCAATTACAGTAACTGCCACCGTTGTTTCTGTAGCTATTTCCTCACTTACATTAAATGTTACGTTATATGTTCCAGCTTTAGCTTCTAATAATGACTTATCTTTTACTAGAACTGTTCCTGAAGCACTATAATCATCGTTTCTCCAAGCCTCTGCTTTTGTTGCAGAAATTAGTTCATCATCATCTGCTATCATTGCTTGGGCTTGTGATAATCCTACTGTTACTTTCTTTGCACTAATTGAATATTCATCACCAGTGATTATTTCATCAGTATCAATTACCTTTGCATTGATTGTACGTTGTGTAGTCAATTCCTGCTCAACTGCAAATGTAATATTATAGATTCCCTCTGTACTTGAATAACCGCCAATTGAGTCGATTAAGACATCTGCTTCACTTAAATCTTCCAATTTATATGCTTTTGCTTTAGCATTTGCAATTATAGCACTATCACTTGTATCAACGTCTGAACTTCTAATAACAAAGTTACTAGCTAAAATATAATATTCACTTCCAACAATTATTGTTCCATCATTTACAACTAAAACAGTTCTTGCTGTTGTTGTATTACTTGCGCTATCAGTTACACTATAAATTATTGCATAAACTCCAGCAGTATTAACATCATGATCATTTGTAAATGTAACATCATTTACAGTTAAGTCATCTTCATCATCTGATACCGAAATAATTGCTGTTTTTGGATCAAATGTATCACCAACATTAATTTCAACTTTATTTTCAACAGTTAATACAGGTGGTTGTCCGTTCTCTACAGTTACGGTAATTGTTATCTTTGTTGTA
>JAJDGJ010000048.1 GCA_030265585.1 Erysipelotrichaceae bacterium OttesenSCG-928-M19
CTTTATTTATTTATTGAATTCATTAAAAACAAGTTGTGGATCAATTTTAGAATCACTACCAAATTTTAAAGTCAGCTGATCATTTTCATCATATCTAGGAATAATATGAACATGATAGTGAAAAACAGTCTGACCTGCAGCCTCATGATTATTATTAATAATATTAACTCCTTGAGCATTGAACTTTTCTGTCAATTCACAAGTCAGTTCTTGAACAACTTGATGAACTTTTATTAGATCTTCACTAGCAATTTCATAAAGGTTTTTAGCATGTTTTTTTGGAATGACTAAAGTATGACCTTTGGTTACTTGACTTATATCTAAAAAAGCTAAAACATCATCATCTTCATAGATTTTATATGAAGGAATTTCATTATTAATTATTTTACAAAATATACAATCTTCCATTTTAATTCACTCCTTTGCTAAATTATAGCAATGCCTTTTGAAAATGTAAACACCTATATTTATTTATTATCGTTTCGTTTGGAATGAAGTGTTAGTTTATGGTAGAATTAAGATGTAAATAATTGATGATAAAGATTGAAAGGGATGAAGGAGTTTGTCAACTTTAAAAATAGAAAACTTACATGTTAGTGTAGAAGATAAACAAATCTTAAAAGGAATTAATTTAGTTGTAAATACTAATGAATTTCATGCAATTATGGGGCCTAATGGTAATGGTAAATCGACATTACTACTTGCAATAATGGGACATCCAAAATATCAAATTGATCAGGGAGATATTTATCTTGATGATACTAAGATTACTGAATTAAGTGTTGATGAAAGAGCACGTTTAGGAATATTTTTGGGAATGCAATATCCTACTGAAGTATCTGGAGTAACTAACTCTGATTTTTTACGTGCAGCTTTAAATGCACAAAGCGATAAACCTGTTTCAGTATTTAAGTTTGCTAAAGAACTTGATAATCAAGTAGCAAAATTAGAGATGAAACCAGATTTAGCGTTTCGTTATCTAAATGAAGGCTTTTCTGGTGGCGAGAAGAAACGTAATGAGATTTTACACATGAAAATGTTAAAACCTAAGTTTGCTTTATTAGATGAAATTGATTCAGGTTTAGATGTTGATGCTTTAAAAATTGTTAGTGATGCAATTAATGAAATGAAATCAGAGAATTTCGGTTGTTTAATTGTCTCTCACTATGAACGATTATTTGAAATGGTAACACCAACTCATGTTCATATTTTAGTAGATGGTAAAATTGTCAAATCAGGTGGCTATGAATTGGTTCAGAAAATTGATCAAGAAGGTTATGATTGGATTAAATCAGAGCTTGGTATTGAAATAAATAATGATGATGAATTATCGGGAATTCTTTAGGAGGCGATAAGATGAAACATTTTATTGAAATTACTAAAGAACAAGTTCATTCAGATCTAGAATACAATAATAATGATGAAATTATTGAATTTTTTGTTACTGAATCAACTGATATTGATTTATTAATTGCTGATTCTGCCAAGAAAATTAAGTTTTCTTTCTTTAACAATATTGCGAGTAGTTTAACGACAATTATTAATTGTAATTCTGAATTAAATTTAGAATACCAAATAAATGATAATGCTTATGTTTATGAGTCTGTTGTTATTGAAAATGATGATTTAAATATACAGTTAAATAAACAGGTTGTTGTTACAAAAGAGGCAACTTACGAAGCATCAAATGGACTTTTTAGTGATTGTCATTTAACATATAATGTTAATATTGATCTAAATGGTCTTGCAGCTCAAGCACTGCATAATATTGCCACTATTTCTCGAAATGAAAGTAAGAAAATTTATAATGTTACTATAAATAATAATTATCCACTATCATATGGAGAATTAAATAATTTTGGTGTTGTTAAAGATCAAGCAAGTTTAATTTTTAATGGTACAGGATATATTAAGAATGGTGCAAAACAGGCTCAAGCACATCAAGAATCAAAAATTATTACTTTTGATCCACTGATTATTGCTGAAGCTAATCCTTATTTAATTATTGATGAAGCTGATGTTGAAGCAAGTCATGCCGCTGCTGTTGGACAAATGGATGAAGAACAATTATATTATATTCAATCTCGAGGAATCGATTTTGAAAATGCAACAAGATTGATTACTTATGGTTATTTAAAACCAATTCTAAATAAAATAAGTGATGAAAGTTTAAAAGAAAAACTAGAAAAACTAATTGAAACAAAGGTGATGTTATAATGTATGATATTAATGAAGTAAGAAAGAATTATCCAATGTTAAATGGCGTTAAAATGGATGGTCAGGATTTAGTTTATCTTGATAGTGCAGCCACAGCCTTAAAACCACAATGTGTTATTGACAAGGTAGTTGAATATTATGCAGAGTATTCAACTAATGCTCATCGTGGTGATTATGCTTTATCACATCGTACTGATAGTGAATACGAGAATGTTAGAAAAATAGCACAACGCTTAATTAATGCTAAGTCAGAATTAGAAATTGTTTACACTTATGGAACAACTCACGGTATTAATATGTTAGCTCATGGTATTAAACACCAACTTAAAAAAGGTGATGTAATTTTATTATGCGAAGCTGAACATGCTTCAAATGTATTACCATGGTTTCGTTTAAAAGAGGAAATCGGAATTGAGATTGAATATATTCCTTTGAATGATGAATATAAATTAACTCTTGATAACTTTAAAAAAGCTATGCATGATAAAGTAAAAATTGTTTCTTTAGCACATATTGGTAATGTACTTGGCTTTATAATTGATATGAAAGAAATAACTAAAATTGCCCATGAATATGGTGCTCTTGTAGCAGTTGATGGTGCTCAATCAGTACCTCATATTCCTGTTGACGTTCAAGAATTAGATATAGATTTCTTAAATTTTTCCGCACATAAATTAGGTGGTCCTTCAGGAATTGGTGTTTTTTATGGAAAATATGACTTATTAAATAATTTAGAAGCTTATAATTTAGGTGGCGGTATGAATACAAGAATTGAATGTAATACATGTTATTATATTAAGAATGCTCCATTTAAGTTTGAAGCAGGTACTCCGGCTATAGAAGCAACAATTGGTATGGGTAGAGCGATGGAATATATTATGGAATTAGGTTTAAATAATATTCATCAACATCTTTGTGAAATTAGAAAATATGCTATTGATTGTCTTCAAAATGAAGTAGAGGGTATTACTATTTATAATCCAGATAGTGAAAGTGGTCCAATTGCCTTTAATGTAATTGGTTATGAAGGTGCTCGCGCTCAAGATATTGGTTCTGCTCTGGCAACTAGAGGAATTGCTGTTAGAACTGGTGAACATTGTGCTAAATTATTAGTTGATGTTTTAGAAACAAAAGGTACTGTAAGAGCTAGTTTATATTTATATAATTCAAAAGCTGATATGGATAGACTTGTAGAGGCAATTAAGGAGATTGTGAAAGGGGATGCTTTAGATTGGCTACTATAACAGATCCTATGATACTTCGCCAAATTATAATGGATCATTATGAACATCCTCGTAATCGTCATTTAAGCGATGAACAAGGATATTTAAGTGTTAGAAAAGATAGTGAATCTTGCATTGATGATATTACAATGCAAGTTAAATTCAATGGTGATAATATTGAAGATATTCGTTTTGATGGTGAAGCTTGTACTATTTCAAGTGCTTCAACATCAATTTTAACTGAATTAGTTAAGGGAAAATCGATTGAAGAAGCAACTAACATTATTACAAACTATAAAAATATGATATATGAATTGCCTTATGATGAAGAGTTACTTGAAGAAGCTATTGCTTTTCAAAATGTTCATAAACAAGCAAATCGAATTAAATGTGCTACAATTGGTTTTGATGCCTTAGAAGATATTATAAAAGAGTATAAGGGAGGCCAATAATATGAATGATAATATTCCAGTTAATGAAGAATATGAATATGGCTTTCATGATGAAGATACTAGTGTTTATAATACTGGTAAAGGTCTAACTAAAGATATTGTAAGAGAAATATCAAAGTTAAAAAATGAACCAGAGTGGATGTTAGAGTTTCGCTTAAAATCATATGATCATTTTATAAAAACACCAATGCCAA
>JAJDGJ010000049.1 GCA_030265585.1 Erysipelotrichaceae bacterium OttesenSCG-928-M19
AATATTATTTTTTTTGGTTATTTTTATTTTACCATTAAAAACTTTATTTAGTTTTCTCTTCTATAACTTGCTAGGCCATATCCGAAAACACCAATCATTCCTATTCCTACCGTCAGTAAAATTAATATTGGATCTTGTCCTGTTTTTGGAGATTCTGGTGTTACAATTGGAGCAGTTGCTTTAACCCATTGCGCATATACTGTAATATCACCATTTACAGTTGTATTAGCTGTAAATAGAGTTGCAGCATCTGTCGCACACACTCCGCTATCTGTACACCATCCTACTAGGTTATAACCTGCTCTTGTTGGGTTACCCATTTTCATACCATCGGCTGCAATACTGCTTCCTTTAGTTACAGTTTGTTTAACAATTGTTCCATCTTTTGCATCTGCTGCATTTTTATCAAATGTTACTGTTACCATTTCCACTGGAACTACTGCTTTAGTCCATTGAGCATATAATTTAATTTCGCTTGTTACAATAATCATATCACCTTCAAGATATGCTGTTCCAGATCCATCAGCTTCTGTATTCCATCCTGAAAAATCGTGACTATCTTTAACTAAACTTCCTACACCTAATACTGCAGTTTCTTCACCAATATAGTATTCTACAGTATCATGTGGAATACCTGTATTATGTCCATTTCCATCATAAATTATGGAATGCTTTGCATCTTCTAGCCATTGAGCATATAATACTGTATTTGTCGTTAAAGTAATACTATCGCCTGCTACATATGGATCTCCACTACCATCAGCTGCTGTATTCCATTCAACAAACGTATAATTCACTCTTGATAAATCTCCTTGATCTAGTACTATTGCATCATTATCTACATAATATGGACTTGATGAATCAACTGGTACTTCTCCAGTTCCACCATTAGCACTATACGTTATTGTTACTGTTCCATTTTCTACCCATACTGGATAAAGTGATAGACTTTCTGATAAATTTATAGTATCTCCTGCTGCATATTCTACTGTTGTTGCCCCTTCAGTAGTTGCCCATCCTGCAAATGTATAGTTATCTTTAGCTAATGTTCCTTCATCTGCAACTGTTACATCTTGATCTGCATAGTACTCTGTAGTATCTACTGGTGCTTCTCCTGATGTAATATCACTTCCTGCATTGTATGTAACTGTATATTTATCATCCTCTGTCCATTGTGCATATAATGTTATTGATTCAGATAAATTTGTCGTTGCTCCTGCTTCATATGCATCTCCTGATCCATCTGCTGCTGTATTCCATCCACCAAATGTATGGTTTGCTTTTGTTAGATCACCAGCTGCTGCGATTGTTACTTCATCTTCTGCTAAGTATTCATTTCCATCAATTGGCACACTTCCTTCTGCACCATTTGCATCATATGTTACTGTATATGTTTCAATTAAAGTGTTTTCGATTGACCATTCTTCATTTGCTTCTGTTCCACCTTTTGCAACTGTGAATGTTAATTCACCTTCTAGTTCTTGGTAACCTTCTGGTGCTACTGTTTCTGTCACTACATATGTTCCTGGTATTAAATCTGTTAGATTAATTTCTCCTGATCCATCTGTTGTTCCAACTTTAGTATCTGTATATGTTGATAAGTTTGCATCTGTTGGTCCTGTTATCTCAAAACTTGCTCCATCTAATAAACTTCCATCTGCTGAGTCTGTCTTTACTATTTTTATATCTGAAAATAGTAATACATTAGGAACTTGAGTTTCATATGGTTCTACTTCATCTGGTTCTGAAAATACATACCATTCTGTAGTATAATCCTCTTCATAGCCTGTTAACGCTTTTGTTTCTATGAAGTTATATTCTCCTCTAGGTAGATCTTCTACGATGATTTCACCATCTGCATTTGTAACCAATCCTGTTTCTACTTCCACACCATTTGCATCTACTAATTTAAACTCTACACCTTCTAAGTATTCATTTGTGAAAACATCAGACTTTACTAATTTTACTGTTCCACCTGGTGCTGAATCATCTACTTCATTATAGAAGTCTACATACTCAAAGCCTCCATCAGCAATTACTAGTGTATCTTCTGTTTTACCACTTATTTTGTATCCTTCTGCTGTTCCAGCTTCTTTAAATACATATGTTCCTTCTGCTACTCCATATCCCTTAATAGAGCCAGCTGCTCCACCTGTTGTTGCAGTTATTGTTGTATCTGTTTCAACGTGTGTTATCTCAAATGTTGCTCCATCTAGATATCTGTTTGTTCCTGCATCATCCCACATTTTTGTAAGTTCAAAGTTGGCATCACCTGCTGGTAACTCTTCAGCTACCGCTGCTCTTAATAATCTTGCATTTTTTGTTACTGTGCTCTTTATATCAGATTCTTTATCTAATACTACATTTGTACTTACTGATGCATTTGTAATTAAGTCTACACTTTGTGCTTCTGTCGTTACTGCTCCATATCCTGTTGGTGCTTTCAATAATTCTACACTATAGTTTCCAGGCATTAAATCATCTAACTTTGCAACACCTTGACTATTTGTTGTTACTACTTCAACATCATTTGTTGCTTCATTTACTACTTGATATTGTACTCCTGATACTTTCTTTGACATATCATCAATATCAGGACTCGCTATTTCTAAACTTTTTGTCGCTATATCTGCTTCACTTAGTTCTGAAGTTTCTATAGCTTTTCCTACCACTACTTCATTTATTTCTCCTGCTACAACTTTTACTGATGTCTTAGACATTGCCTTATCTTTAGCTCCATTGATTTGAACTAAAGTATAATTTCCTGCCGCTACATCTTTAATTGCTACTTTTCCATTTGTTGCTGTTTTTATTCCTTTTTTAACAATATTCCCTTCACTATCTTCTAGTTGGAATACTGCTTCAGCATCTGGTTTTGTACCATCTTGATTTACTGTTACAGCAACTATTCCTGTATTATTAGTTGCTTTTACATTCTCTGCATTTACTCCACTATAGGTTAGACCTGTTACTACTAGTGCTAATAGTGCAAATAATACTAAAAATCTCTTTTTAAACTTAAGCATTTTTATCATATACATTTTACCCCTTTCTATTCTGCAATTTTATAATAAGGTAAGAAAAGATTTTTCATCTTTTCTTGACCTTAGATTGAATTACTTGTATCCTTCTATTTTTTTAAGTTTAAGAAGTTTACATCTACTACTTTTCCTACTACTATTACTACTCTATTCTTTTGTCCACTTAGATAGTATCCTTCAGGTGCTTTTGTTTGTACTATATAATATGTTCCATCTTCTAAGCCTGTTATTGCTACTTTTCCATTTGCTCTTGAAACTATTCCACTTCTTACAACATTTCCTGATTGATCTAGTAATTCGTATTCTGCAGCTGCTAATGGTAATGACTTATCTTTCATATCTCTTGTTAAAACATTTATTACTCCATATTGCGCAGATACTACTTTTACTGTTATCTCTACCTTTGTTTCTGGTTCTTCTTCTACATAAAGAGTCACTTTATAAGTACCTTTTCCATTTCCTGCAACTGTATTTTCTTCTACTTTTACTGTTCCAGCTTTTGTTTCATCTTCTAATAGCCATGCTTGTGCTTTTGCTAGCTCCATAATTTCTTCTTCTGTTATTGTTGAAGCTTGTCGTGTATCAATTTCGATATCGTTTGCTACTAACATGTACTCTTCTCCTACGTCTACTCTGCCTTCTTCTCGTACTTCTACAGTTGTTTTAACTTTTGCACTATGATCTTCACTTACTAAAAACTCTACTTCATAAGTTCCAACTTCGGCTTTAAGCTCTTCTTTATCTGATACTTTTACTGTTCCTTTTGTTTCATACATATTGATAATCCATGCTTCAGCTTCTGCTTTTTCTATTAAGATTTCATCTTCATCTATCATATCTTGTGCATCTTGTGTTCCTACTATGATATTATTTGCTGCAATTTCATAGTATTTTCCTTTTGCATTTTCATCTTTATCGATTACTGTAATTACTACTTCTACTGTTGCACTTGGATCTTCTTTTACACCTAATATGATTGTATAGCT
>JAJDGJ010000005.1:0-10000 GCA_030265585.1 Erysipelotrichaceae bacterium OttesenSCG-928-M19
TATATGTTAAGGATAATAATAAAGTATTATCTGGAATTGAAGCAAAATACAAATTTGTTGAAAAGAAAGATATTCAATTTTGTGATAAGGAAGAAAATACTGCTTTGATTTCTAAGGAAAAAAAGTTTAATATTGTTTCTTATCAAGAAGGAAATAATTATTATTATTATAAAGCTCGTAAAAATGAGTGTGAATTAATTGGTGAGATTGAAAATGTTAATTTCACTGAAAATATTGAATCAACATATGCTAATGACAGTATTTATACTAGTTTTGAATCGTTAAGTGATTTTGAAATAAGCGGAATGGTCAGAGTGTCAAAAGATGAAATTCATCCTTTTGATAGTTTATCTGTGCGCTATTCAAACCCTGTAGCTTTTAGCGAAGGTGTTATTATGTTAGAAAATCACCGTAATGTAATTGCTTTTGATAAAAATAACAAGAAAATATTTACTCAAAATAATGAGACTAATGGTCGAAATGTTTTAGCTCTTAATTTAGTTGATCGTTCATTATTTATGATTGTTGAAATAAATGGCAAGTATCTACTAGAAGCTTATGATATTAATAATCAAACTAGAATAAAAAAGATAAACCCTAATTTAGAATATGATGTAACTAATTACTTTAAAAACTTTGATTATGAGATTAATGAAATAACAACTCAACATAGTAACTATTATGGTAGTTTTACTTTTAATGGTAAAACTCTAGTAATTTCTGATGATTTTAGTAAACTATTTGTTTTTAATAATGCAGATACTGCTTTAGGATTAGATGAAAGTTATATTTATTTAAAGAAAGATGAACTTTATTATGTTGTTGATTTAAGTGCTAAAACTAGAGAACATATTGGTAATATTAAAGCCTTAGGGTTTAAGAACATTGGTGATAGTTTATACTTTACAGTTTTAGATAATGATGGTACAGAGGTATATATACAATTTACTATCAAGTAAAAATAAAGGGGTATATAAATGAATAAAGAAATATATAATACAATTAAAAAATATGATAAAATAGTTATTTTTAGGCATGAATATGCTGATCCTGATGCTTTAGGTTCGCAATTTGGCTTAAAACAGCTTATTTTAAATAATTTTACTGGTAAAAGTGTCTATGCTGTTGGGGACAATGTCAAGACACTAAATGGTGTCCTTTTTCCGATGATGGATGAATGTGATGATGAGACAATAAAGGAGTCTTTAGTTATCATTTTAGATACAGCTAACACACAGCGTATTTCTGATAAGCGTTATGATTTAGGTAAGGAAATTATTAAAATTGATCATCATCCAATTATTGAACAATATGGTACTTATAATTACGTTGATGAAAAAATTTGTGCAACATCTTTTTTTATTGCACGTTTAGCATATGAATTAGAGTTAATGATTTCTCCAGCAACTGCA
Source organism: Erysipelotrichaceae bacterium OttesenSCG-928-M19 (assembly GCA_030265585.1). GTDB lineage: Bacteria > Bacillota_I > Bacilli_A > JAJDGJ01 > JAJDGJ01 > JAJDGJ01. The sequence goes on from JAJDGJ010000005.1 coordinate 1,413, forward strand.
ACTTATTTATATGCCGGTATTGTTGGTGATACTGGAAGATTTTTACATAATAATACGACAGCTCGTGTTATGGATATGGCATCAAAGCTAATCCATGATAAAGCAGATATTCAGGCTGTCTATAATGCAATGTATTCAAGAAGTATTGATGAAGTGAGATTAACTGGCTTTATTTTAGACAATTTTAAGATGTATAGTGATCATTTGGCTTATTATATTCTAGAAGTTGCAGATTACGAAGGTATTGGAGTTGAGTTTGAAAAAGCTAAAGAATATATTAATACACTTGCTAATATTGATGGAGTAAAGATATGGGTTAGCGCTACTTTTAATAAAAAAACTAACTTCTATCATATCTCAATTAGATCGAAAAATATTATTATTAACGATGTAGCCCAAGCTTTTGGTGGGGGTGGGCATCAATTTGCCTCAGGTGTTAAAACAAGCTCATTAGAACGCTTTAAATTAATTCTAGCAGCCTTGAATGAGAAAATATAATTACTTGTTACTTGTATACTAAATGAAAATAAGTTATAATTAAACTAGTTTTTTAGATAATATTAGGAGGTATCTTATGGATTTTACAACAATGACTATCGTTGGATTCATAGTTGCCTTTATACTTGGAGCATTATTTTTATTTGCATTACAACATTTTTCGATTATTAAAGCTAATACAAAAGCTAATGAAATCGTTGATGAGGCTAATAAAAAAGCTATCGATATTGAAAAGCATGCAATTTTAAATGCAAAGACTTTAGAACATGAATATAAAATTGAAGCGGAGCAAGATATAAAGGCTCGTCGTCAAGAAATAAATGAATTAGAAGCTACTTTAACAAAGAAAGAACAATCAATTGACAAAAGAGAATTGCTAATTTCAGGGCGACAAGAAATACTTATGAGTAAAGAAAACGAATTGGAAAAGAAATTAGATAAATTAAAAAAAGATGAAGAAGAAATTGAATTAAAAAAAGAGGAACAAATTACTCTTTTAGAAGGTATATCAGGCTTTTCTAAACAAGAAGCTAAAAATGAATTAATTGTTTTAGTCAAAGCGCAAATAGAAAATGAAGTTAGTGCTATGATTAAAGAAGCAGAAGAAGAAGCTAAAGAGAAATCTGAAGAAACAGCTAAAAACTTAGTAACAATGGCTATTCAACGTTATAGTGCTGATCAAGCTAGTGATCGTACTATTGCTACAGTATCTTTACCTAGTGAAGATATGAAAGGTCGTATTATCGGACGTGAAGGTCGTAATATTAGAGCAATTGAAGCAGCAACAGGTGTTGATTTAATTATTGATGATACACCAGAAGCAATTACTGTTTCATGTTTTGATCCAATTAGAAGAGAAATTGCTCGTCAAGCATTAGATTCTTTAATTCAAGATGGACGTATTCAACCAACTAGAATAGAAGAATTAGTTAAAAAAGCTAAAGATAATGTTAATAAAACAATCAAAGAAGCTGGAGAGGAAGCAATTTTTGAATTAGGTTTAACTAAAGTACCTAAGGAGATGGTTCAGTTAATTGGTAAATTACATTATCGTACTTCTTATGGTCAATCTGCCTTAAAGCACTCTATGGAAGTGGCCTTTATAACAGGAATGTTAGCTGTTGAAATTGGTGAAAATGAAATGTTAGCACGCCGTGCTGGTCTTTTACATGATATTGGAAAAGCGATTGACTTTGAACAAGAAGGATCGCATGTCGAATTAGGAGCAAAGTTTGCTAAGAAATATGGTGAAAATGAAGTAGTTATTAATGCTATTGAGTCTCATCATGGTAATAAACCAGCAGTAGGTATTATTCCTGTTTTAGTTGCAGCAGCTGATGCTTTATCAGCATCTCGTCCTGGAGCAAGAATGGAATCATTAGAAAACTACATTCAACGTTTGGAAAAACTTGAAGAAATTGGTAATGATTTTGCTGGTGTTGAAAGTTGTTATGCCTTACAAGCTGGTCGTGAAATTAGAGTAATTGTCAAACCAGATGAAATTGATGACTTAACATGCTTTAAATTGGCTCGTGATATTAAATCTCGTATTGAAAACGAACTAACATATCCTGGTCAAATTAAAATTTCAGTTGTTAGAGAAACTAAGGCAAATGAAGTAGCAAAATAAAATAAATAGAACTTTTGTTCTATTTTTTTTACTAGAAAGAGGGTATTAAATGAACATCTTATTTATTGGTGATATTTTTGGTGAAGTTGGTCGTGATTTGGTTGCTGATTATTTACCTAAATTAAAGGAAAAATATCAAATTGATTTTGTTGTTGCTAATGGCGAAAATGCAACTCATGGCAAAGGGATTAGTAAAAAACATTATGATGAGTTATTAAACAATGGTGTTAACTGTCTTACGATGGGAAATCATACTTTTGATCGTAGCGATATTTTAGATTGGATTGATCATGCTAATTGTTTAGTACGTCCAGCAAATTATAGTAAGTATACACCAGGACAAGGAACCAAAGTTTTTGAAGTTAATAATAAAACTATCCAAATTACTAATCTACTAGGTCGTGTTTTTTATGGTGGTATTATTAATCATCCAGTAGAGATATTAGAAGATATTGTTGCAAATAGTAATGCTGATATTCATATTGTAGATATTCATGCTGATGCAACTGCTGAGAAAATTTGTCTTGGCTATGAGTTTGATGGTCAAGTAAGTGCTATCCTAGGTACTCATACTCATGTTCAAACTGCAGATGAAAGAATTCTAGATAATGGTACAGCCTATATCACTGATGTAGGAATGTGTGGACCATATAATCAATGTATTGGTATGGACAAAAAGAATGTTGTTTATCGTATGAAAACAGGACTACCTGCTAGTTTTGAGCCAGGTGGACACCCTGGCATTCTCTGTGGTGTTGTAGTAAAGATTGCCGATAATAATCAAGTAACTGCAATTGAGAGAGTAAATCTTTCGCCTCTAAACAATTATGAGATGTAATTGCTAAAAAAACATATTAAGTCTTGCAATATCTAGTTATTTTATGTATAATGTAGTGGTACTGAAAAGATGTCCACGTAGCTCAGCTGGATAGAGCAATGGCCTTCTAAGCCATCGGTCAGGGGTTCGAATCCCTTCGTGGATGCCATTTTAAATGAAAACATAGTCTAACTATGTTTTTTTTATTAAATAAACAAGCAATGAACCTTTTTAATTGCTTATCTTAATTTATAATATATACAGATTGATACTAAAATTAGGAGTAATAAATATGATAAAGAAAATAGTGTTAATAATATTTGTTGTTGCAGTTTTGTTATACTTTGTTCCATTTGGCTTTATTTATGCTAATAAAGATAAAACAATTGATTCAAAGGTCGATTACCTAATTGTTCTTGGCGCTAAAGTTAAGGAAGATGTTCCAACTGCAATGCTACAATATCGCTTAGATGAGGCTGTTAATTATTATAATGATTACAGTGATGTTACAATTATTGTTACAGGTGGTCAGGGAATTGATGAAAGTTATAGTGAAGCAGAAGTAATGAAAAGCTATTTAATAGAGCATGGTGTAGCAGAGCATCAAATCATAAAGGAAGACAAATCAACTTCAACATTTGAAAACTTTAAATTTGCGCAGGAAATGCTTGATAGTGAAGAAAATAATTTAGAAATTGGTTTCATAACAAATAATTTTCATGTGTTTAGAGCAAAGATGATTTGTAATCGAGTTTTTAAGCAAGATTGTCAAGCTTTGTCCGCAAAAAATTATCCGGGAATATTAGGTTTAAGTTCTTGGCTAAGAGAACCAATAGCGTTCTATAAATCTTATTTTATGGATAAGTAAATATATAAATATATAAATGATTATGAGCAAAGTTAAAAGATATAATGATAGCTTTGCTTTTTATTATTTAATTTTAATAAATTAATAACAAACGTTTACTTTTATCTTAAATTAGTGTAAAATAACCTAGAGAGATTTTAAATAATATAGGAGGATTTGAAATGTCAAAAGTAATGGCTGTAAATGCAGGGTCATCTTCATTAAAATATCAATTAATTGAAATGCCAGCTGCAGAATTATTATGTCAAGGAATTGTAGAGAGAATTGGTTTAAATGATTCTATTTTTACAATTGAAGTAAACGGTGAAAAACACAAAGATGTTTTGGATATTAATGACCATACAAAAGCAGTAGAATTAGTATTAGAAGCTTTAACAAAATTTAATGTAGTTAAAGAATTAAGTGAAATTAATGGTGTTGGTCATCGTGTTGTTCATGGTGGAGAAGAATTCGTAACATCTGTTGTCATCAATGATAAAGTAGAAGAGACAATTGAAAGATTATCTGACTTAGCACCACTTCATAATCCAGCAAATTTAGTTGGGTATCGTGCTTTTAGGGAAGCTTTACCTAATGTTGGACATGTTGCAGTATTCGATACAGCATTCCATCAAACAATGGCTAAAGATACTTATGTATATCCGATTCCATATGAATACTATAGTGATTATGGAGTAAGAAAATATGGATTTCATGGTACATCGCATCTATTCGTATCACAAAGAGCAATTGAGATGTTGGGAAATCCAAAGTCATCAAAAGTTATAACTTGCCATTTAGGAAATGGTGCTAGCTTAGCGGCTGTAAAAGATGGAAAGTCAATTAATACTTCAATGGGCTTAACACCATTAGCAGGAGTGATGATGGGAACAAGATCAGGTGATATTGATCCAGCAATTATTACTTTTATTATGGATAAGACAGGAATGTCAGCTCATGATGTCATTAATGTATTAAATAAGAAATCTGGAATGTTAGGTTTAAGTCAAATCTCTAGCGATGCTCGTGATGTAGAAGATGCTTATCGTGATGGTAATGAGTTAGCTGGTTTAACAATTGATGTTTATATTAATCGAATTGTTGATACAATTGGTTCATATATTGCTAAATTAGGTGGTGTCGATGCAATTGTCTTCACTGCAGGGTTAGGCGAAAATGGTATCTTATTTAGAGAAAAGGTAATTAATAGTTTAACAGAAGCCTTTGGAATTAAAATTGATAATGAGAGAAATAATGTTCGTGGTAAAGAAACGGTAATCTCTAGTGATGATTCAAGTGCAAAAGTATTTTTAATTCCAACAAATGAAGAATTAGTAATTGCTCAAGATACTACAAAATTATTAGGATTATAAAATAAAAAGACTATTTTAGTCTTTTTTTTAAGGAAAGAGGTCACATATGGAAACAACACAAATTAATTATGAAAATGAACAAAACAATTTAATTATTCAACCAAATGAAAAACCTAAAAATATCTTTGTTTGGATACTATTATCATTACAACATGTTTTTGCAATGTTTGGAGCAACAGTTCTAGTACCATTTATCATTGGACTTGATCCTTCAATTGCAATCTTAAGTTCAGGAATAGGAACATTAGTTTATATTGCCTGTACTAAAGGTAAAGTACCAATTTATTTAGGGAGTTCCTTTGCTTTCATTACAGCTACTAGTATTGCTTTTAAAGCAGGTGGACATGGTGCTGTTGCTGCAGCCTTAATTGGTGTCGGTCTTGTTTATATAGTAATTTCGATTATTTTAAGATTTACAGGAATGAATTGGATTAATCGTGTTATTCCACCAATTGTTATCGGTCCAATGATTATGGTTATTGGGTTAAGTTTAGCATCAGGTGCAGTTGGTAATGCTGGTTTGGCTGAAGGAGAGTTTAATATAACTTATGCAGCTATAGCATGTTTTACTCTACTAATAACAGCATTAACTTCAATTATTGGTAAAGGCTTTTTTAAGATTATTCCTATCTTAGTAGGGATACTATCTGGTTATGTTTTTTCTTTAATTTTAGGTGTTGTTGATACATCAATTTTTAGCAACATGACTTTATTTTCAATTCCAAATATTCAAATCCCAGGGATTACATATAGTTTTGACTTTACCTATGTTGCTATGTTTTTACCAATTGCGTTAGTAACGATTGCAGAGCATATTGGAGAACATAGTATTACTTCTAACATTTGTAAAAAAGATTTCCTTAAAGATCCTGGTTTAAAAAATACTTTACTTGGCGATGGTTTAGCTTCAATTATTGCTGGTTTAATTGGTGGACCTGCTAATACAACATATGGAGAAAACAATGGTGTTATCGCTATGACAAAAGTAGCCAGTGTGTATGTTATTGGTTTAGCAGCAATTTTTGCAATTGTTTTAGCATTTATCAATCCAGTCTCACTATTTATCAAGAGTATTCCTAGCCCTGTTATGGGCGGTATTTCAATAATGCTGTTTGGTATTATTGCTAGTAATGGGGTAAAAATAATGATTGAAAACCGTATTGATTTTACTCAATCTCGTAATTTAGTTATAGCGGCTACAATGTTAGTTTTAGGTATTGGTGGAGCTACCTTTGCTTTTAGTGAAACATTCTCTTTAGCTGGTATGTCAGCAGCAGCAGTTGTAGGAATCATTTTAAATTTAGTTTTACCTAAAGATAAGAATTATGAGGATAGTATTGTTGAAAAAGAATTATAAATAAACTACAATGAATAAATACTGATAAATATATCTTGTTGTATAATACAAGATATATTTATTTTGAATAAGAATTCAAACACAAAGGAAGATTTTTATGAAAAATTATTTTGCATTGGCATTAAGTATACTATCATTATTAGTATTTATATTGATTTTATTGGAAGCAGTAGTTTACATACCAGCTTTTCTACCCAATAGTGATAATGGTGGATCTTTTTATTTCCCTATCTTTGCAGAAATAACAGAATTATATAATATGTTTTCAATAATTGTTGTTCTTGCTAATTTAGTAATGCTGTTATTATATGCAATTTTAGTTTATTGTTGTTTTAAAGCATATTCGACAAATCGTAAGGGATTTTTAGTTTATCCAATTATTATGTTTTCAATTAACTTATTAGTTTTTATTGGTGCAGATGTATTTGGTGCATGGTTAGATACCTTTATCATAATTACTAATGTCTTAATGCTGATATTAGCTATACTAGGTTATCTTAAAGCCACTAAAATAAAAACTTTGCAAGAGAACAATAATGGTGTCGAGTTATTATAGTAGTATCATTTAAAAACTATAGTTAATATATTAGATGATAAACAATATTTATAATTTGAAAATGGAGGTATATTATGAAGAATTATTTTGCATTAGTTTTGGGTATTATTTCAGCAATTTTTTTAGGGTTATTATTTTATTTGTTAGTCTCATTTTTATTAATGGATGTCAACAATGCTGTTTTTGTTGTAGAAATATTTGTTAGTGTTCTTATTGTGGGGTTAATAATGTATGCTATGTTAGTCTTTTGTTGCTTTAAGGCATATATTAGTAATCGTAAAGGTTTTTTAATTTATCCACTCATTTTCACTAGTTTAGCTACTTTATTAGCTTTTATTGATTTTAATTTTATTAATTTGTTTGTTTCAATTACGATGTTAATTTTAGCTATTTTGTCTTATCGAAAAGCAGCAGCAATTAGTAATAGTAGTAAAATTATAAATAATGATTTATAATAATAAAAAAGGAGAGATAATTATGAAACATAATAATTCGGCAATTGGCGTGTTGGTTGTTGATTGTATAGTATTGTTTATTACTTTTGTACTATTTATTGCACCTTTAGTAGATACTAGTTATCGTTATATTCTTTTACCTACTTTTATTTTCTTTGTTTTAACATTGGCAAGTGTTGTTTGCCTTAATCGTGGTTACGTAACTAATAATAAAAATTATTTTCTATATCCTATCGGTTATCATATTTTTTGTTTATTATTTTTATTTGGTAGTGCATCATCGATAAGTTTTCTACATTTAACATGTCTATTAGCAATTGCTTTTTCTTATTTTTCATATCGAGATGCTCAAAAGATTATGGAACAAAACATAGCATATGAAGCCGAGCTTAGTTTAGAAAATGATGATAATAATCCTAATTTAGATTAGTTAATTACTATATTACGGTTTATAAATAGACACTAGTTAAATTATTAATTAGTTTTGTTGTTATTAAAAGCCTACGTTTAATAAAGAATTATCATTTATTTACCTACTAATTTTATTATCATTAATACTAGTAGGTTTTCTTTTTATAGTTTATAACTAAGAGATAGTTGTTTATATTATTGTTTCTATTATGTTCTGCAAAAAGTTGTTTTTATTTAAATGGAATTAAATTGATTAATAAAAGGAGTGATTTTATGAAAAGTAATCGCTATGCTTTTCTATTATTAGTAATTACATTGTTTTTACTAACATGTACCAGTTTGCTAGCTCTTTTCTATTTTTATAATGCTATTATTTCAGAAAGTATAACTACATATCTTTATTTTCATTTGTTTATAATAGTAATAATAAATGTCTTAGCTTTGATATCTTTTCTAATTTATCAAGGGTACAAAACTAATGACAAGGACTATTTTATTGTACCAGTTATCTTCTTTGTTTTACTGACAATCATTACTTTTATATCAATGAAGCTTATTCTCTTTGTTTTTCCTATTGTGCAGTTAGTATTAGTAATTATGGCTTATAGTGAAGCAAAATTTTGCCAAGATTATAATCGCCGAAT
>JAJDGJ010000005.1:15000-52121 GCA_030265585.1 Erysipelotrichaceae bacterium OttesenSCG-928-M19
AGATACGATCAGGAGTCAGACTATGGGTGATAAGGTCCATAGTCAAAAGGGAAACAGCCCAGATCACCAGCTAAGGTCCCAAAGTATATGCTAAGTGGAAAAGGATGTGTAGTTGCACAGACAGCTAGGAGGTTGGCTTAGAAGCAGCCATCCTTCAAAGAGTGCGTAACAGCTCACTAGTCGAGTGACTATGCGCCGAAAATTTACCGGGGCTAAGCATAACACCGAAGCTGTGGACAGGATAACTGTGGTAGGGGAGCGTTCTAATATGGAAGAAGCCATACCGTGAGGAGTGAGTGGACGTATTAGAAGTGAGAATGCCGGTGTGAGTAGCGAATAAGGGTGAGAATCCCTTACACCGATTGACTAAGGATTCCTGGGGAAGGCTCGTCCGCCCAGGGTAAGTCGGGACCTAAGGCGAGGCTGAGAAGCGTAGTCGATGGACAGCAGGTAGATATTCCTGCACCGATCAAATGAAATCGTGATGGAGTGACAAAGAAGGTTAAAATGAGCTATCGAGATGGATGATAGTTGGGTTATGAATAGCAGCTATGTAGGCAAATCCGCATAGGGAATGTAAGATAACCTGGGAAGAGAGGCATAAAGCCGATCGAAGCATTGATACCAGCTTTCAAGAAAAGCTTCTAGCGTCAAGAGATTGCCCGTACCGAGAACGAACACACGTAGTCAAGGAGAGAATCCTAAGGTGAGCAAGAGAACCATTGTTAAGGAACTCGGCAAAATGACCCCGTAACTTAGGGAAAAGGGGTGCTTATAGCAATATGAGCCGCAGCGAATAGGCCCAAGCGACTGTTTAGCAAAAACATAGCTCTCTGCAAAGTCGTAAGACGAAGTATAGGGGGTGACGCCTGCCCGGTGCTGGAAGGTTAAGAGGAAATGTTAGGAAACGAAGCATAGAATTGAAGCCCCAGTAAACGGCGGCCGTAACTATAACGGTCCTAAGGTAGCGAAATTCCTTGTCGGGTAAGTTCCGACCCGCACGAAAGGCGTAACGATTTGGGCACTGTCTCAACAATGGACTTGGTGAAATCTTAGTACCTGTGAAGATGCAGGTTACCCGCGACAAGACGGAAAGACCCCATGGAGCTTTACTGTAGCTTGATATTGGGATTCGATGTATTATGTACAGGATAGGTGGGAGCAAGCGAGATACATACGCCAGTGTGTATTGATGCGCTGTTGGGATACCACCCTTAATATATTGACTCTCTAACTAGGAAGTGTAAGCCACTTATAGGACAGTGTCTGGTGGACAGTTTGACTGGGGCGGTCGCCTCCTAAAGAGTAACGGAGGCGCCCAAAGGTACCCTCAGCATGGATGGAAATCATGCAAAGAGTGCAATGGCAAAAGGGTGCTTGACTGCGAGAGCAACAACTCGAGCAGGGACGAAAGTCGGGCATAGTGATCCGGCGGTGCTGAATGGAAAGGCCGTCGCTCAACGGATAAAAGCTACCCTGGGGATAACAGGCTGATCTTGCCCAAGAGTTCACATCGACGGCAAGGTTTGGCACCTCGATGTCGGCTCATCGCATCCTGGGGCTGAATTCGGTCCCAAGGGTTGGGCTGTTCGCCCATTAAAGCGGTACGCGAGCTGGGTTCAGAACGTCGTGAGACAGTTCGGTCCCTATCTGTCGTGGGCGTAGGAGATTTGAGAAGAGCTGTCCTTAGTACGAGAGGACCGGGATGGACCTACCACTGGTGTACCAGTTGTCACGCCGTGTGGCATGGCTGGAAAGCTAAGTAGGGAAAGGATAACCGCTGAAGGCATCTAAGCGGGAAGCCTACTTCAAGATGAGATCTCCCAGCAATAAGACCCCTTGAAGACCACAAGGTTGATAGGACACAAGTGTAAGTGCAGTAATGTATTAAGCGAGGTGTTACTAATAGGTCGAGGACTTAACCTTGCGTATATTCTATTATCTAGTTTTGAAAGATAAATCTTTCAAAAGCAGTCTGGTGGCGAAGGCAAAATGGACACACCTGTACCCATACCGAACACAGAAGTTAAGCATTTTAGCGCCGAAGGTAGTACTTAAGTGCGAGAATAGGACGTCGCCAGGCAAAATCAAAGATAGCTTTCGCTATCTTTTTTTGATTATAAAAAGGAGTGTAATATTATGCAAAAACTAAAGCTTAAGATTAAAAATCTTGTTGAGATGGAAGAATTAGCACAATCACTTGCCTTGTATTTTAATGAGCAGCCAGGTATTATTTTTTTAGATGGTGATTTAGGTGCTGGTAAAACAACTTTTACACAATTCTTTGCTAAAGAAATTGGTGTCCAGGAAGTTGTTACGTCACCTACTTTCAATATTTTTAAAAGATATCAAGGCTCTAAGCGTTATTTAAACCATTTTGATTTATATCGAATAAAGGATAACGTTTATGATCAAGGATTTGAAGAGTATTGGGATTCTATGGAAGATATAACGATTATTGAATGGTCTAAGTATCTGCCAAATGAATTTAAATCGTTAGCAAACCTTCATCTGACAATAAAAATTATTGATGAAGATAAGCGAGAAATTGCTGTTCTTGCAAAGAATTCAATTATTCTATTTTTAGAAGAGAACAATGATGAATTTATATATTGATACATCAAGCAGCTATTTAATTTTTAGTTTATTTGATAAAAAAGTTAAAGACTATCATCTAATTGAGACCAATAAAAATCAATCAGAGATTTTTATAGAAAGTTTGAATACTTTTTTAAACAACAATAATATTACTCTTAAAGATATTAACAATTTTTTCTTTGCTCGTGGTCCAGGAAGTTTTACTGGAATAAGAGTTGGTTTAACATTTGCAAAAGCATTAAAAAGTTCAGGATATAACAATATCTATACTATTAGTTCATTGGAAGTTTTAATGAATGATTTTAGTTATTCTCAAGCAATTATTGATGCGCGAGGTCAAAAATATTACTATCAAGAAGTAAAAAACGAAGTGTTTTCTCAACCTAAGATTATTGAGACAGCTTCAATTACTAATTTGAATGATTATTGTACTTATGAAAATTCTTTAACTAAAATTATTGAAAATGTTGTTGAACTAGTTAAAATAGAACGCTACAGTTCTGATATTTATAGTGAGTATATAAAGGATGCTTTTTAATGAAATTACGTAATGCTACTAAGGATGATTTATTAGCAATTTTAAAGTTACATGATGTTTTATTTGATTACAAATATACTTATGATAATTATTTAATTGAATTGGATAATGAAATTAGTGATTTTATGGTTTTAGAGAACAATGGAATAATAATAGGTTATTTTATTACACACACTGCTTTTGAGCAACTTGAGATTGTTATTATTGCAATTGCTAATGAATACCAAAGGTTAGGCTATGGTAAATTCTTTTTACAATATATTGATTATCTAAAAAATAAAAGAGCTGCTACGGAGATCTTGATTGAAGTTTCAATTTTTAATGAGGTTGCAATTAATTTTTATCAAAAAAATGGTTTTAAATATCTTACTCAAAGAGATGATTACTATAATAAAGGTAATCACGCTTTAGTATATCGAAAGTAAAAGGAGGTAATAACATGAATAAATGTATTCTTGCGATTGAGACATCGTGTGATGAAACAGCAATAGCTATTATGAGAAATAATGAGCTTTTAGCAAACGTTGTTTCTTCACAAATAAAAGACCATGAGTTTCATGGTGGTGTTATACCCGAATTAGCGTCTCGACTTCATCTTGACAACATAGATATTGTTTTTCAAAAAGCTTTAAAAGAAGCAAATATTTCTATTTCAGATATTTCATTAATTGCAATCGTTAATGGGCCAGGATTAATTGGGGCTTTACATGTTGGAGTTGTTTTCGCCAAAGCACTTGCTTATATCAATAATATACCTCTTTTACCTGTACATCATATTGCAGGGCATATTTATGCGAGTAATTTACTTGAAGAGTTTAATTTCCCTTTACTTGCTTTAGTTGTTTCTGGTGGTCATACTGAATTGGTTTTATTAAATGAACATTTAGACTTTAAAATATTAGGACAAACTTTAGATGATGCAATAGGTGAGTCATATGATAAAATTGCCCGTGTATTAGGTTTAGGATATCCAGGTGGACCAATTATTGATAAATTGGCCGCTTTAGGTAAAAATAACTATGATTTTCCTATTCCTTTAATGGATGATAGTTACAACTTTTCATATAGTGGTTTAAAATCAGCTGTAATTAATAAAGTTAATCAATTGAAGATGAAGCATGAATCTTATGAGAATGCTGATATAGCATGCTCTTTTCAGATTAGTGCCATTACGCCATTAATTCAAAAAACTTTGAAGGCTATCAAAGAATATCAGATAAATCACTTTGTATTAGCTGGTGGAGTAGCTGCTAATTCTTACTTACGCAAAGAAATAACGACAGCAATTAACAAAGAGAATCCTAATGTTAAAGTAACTTTACCACCTTTATGGTGTTGTACTGATAATGCAGCAATGATTTGCTCGTTAGCATCATTTTATAATGAAGATTCTTATTTAAATAATTATCATTTTAGTGTGAATCCAAATATGAAGCTTGATAAATAGTAAGAATAATCTATAAATAAAAGTGCTATTATGTTATAATATACTGGTATTAAGAAAGGGAAGATAAATCGATGAAACAGAGTTTAATGTTTATTCCGACCTCAAGAAAAGAAATTGATGAAGATGTAACTTCAAAATCATATTTATTGATGCAAAAAGCAGGAATGATTAAACAAGTAGCAGCAGGTGTTTATACATATTTACCACTTGCTAATATAATATTAAAGAAAATAGAAGCAATTACTCGTGAAGAGCTTGCTAAAATAGATTGTGTTGAGTTGTTGATGCCAACACTGCAACCTAAAGAATTATGGGATGAATCAGGACGTTGGAATAAATATGGTCCAGAGTTAATGAGATTACAAGATCGTCATGGTCGTGACTTTTGTCTAGGGCCTACTCATGAAGAAATCATTACTTCTGCTATTCGTGATCATATTAAATCATGGCGTGCTTTGCCTCTTTCTGTCTATCAAATACAAACAAAATTTCGTGATGAAAAAAGACCACGTTTTGGTTTAATGCGTTCTCGTGAGTTCATTATGAAAGATGCTTATTCTTTTCATACTGATTTTGCTGATTTAGGATTGTTTTATGATAAAATGTCACTAACATATGAAAATATTTTCAAACGTTGTGGTCTTAACACGATCAAAGTTAGCGCTGATAATGGCGCTATTGGTGGCTCTGATTCAACTGAGTTTATGTCGATATCTGAAGTTGGAGAAGACACTTTAGTCTATTGTAAACATTGTGATTATCAGGCTAATTTGGAAAAAGCTGTGGCTATTTATGATGAGGCAAAACTTGAAGAGGATCTTAAAGATTTAGAGTTTATAGATACACCTAATGTAGCCAGTATTGCTGAAATATCAGAGTTTTTAGGCTATAATCCTAATCGTACAGCTAAATATATTACTTATTTCGATGAGCTTGCTAAACAATACTATTTAGTTGTTTGTCCTGGTAATTATGAGATCAATGAAACTAAACTTGCTAATTTAATAGGGGCAAGTGAACTTAGGTTATTAGATGATGAAGAAATAAAAGAACAAGGTTTAATTAAAGGTTTTATTGGAGCTGTCAATCTAGAAACAAAAGATAAATTCAAACTTGTTGTTGATGAATCAGTTGCTAAATTAAAGAATCATACAGCTGGAGGTAACATGGTAGATAAGCATTATATTAATGTTAATTATCCTCGTGACTATCAAGCTGATTTTATTGGTGATATTAAAGAAGTAGCTTCAGGTGATTTATGTCACTGTGGTCATGAGTTAGTCTTTGCTAAAGGTATTGAAGTAGGTCATATTTTCAAATTAGGGGATATTTATTCAACAGCAATGCGCTGTACATATTTAGATCAAAATCAAAAAGAAGTACCTATGCAAATGGGTAGTTATGGGATTGGTATTTCAAGAATTCTAATGGCTGTTGTTGAAAGTCATGCTCAGAATAATTCTGAAATTATTTGGCCAAAAGAACTTCAACCATTTGATGTCCATCTTCTTGTTGTTGATATTAAAAAGGAAGAACAAACTAAACTTGCTCAAGAAATTTATGATTTGTTAATTGCCAATAATATTAGTGTACTATATGATGATCGTGCTGAGCGCATTGGTTCTAAATTTGCTGATAGTGATTTAATTGGTATTAAAAATCGAATTGTTGTTGGTAAAAAGGCTAGTGATGGTTTAGTAGAGTTTTTAAATAGAGCAACACAAGAACAACACGATATTGAAATTAAAGATGTCATGACATTAGTTAATGATAATCAATAAGAGGTAAATTAATGGAAGAAATATACAAATTAATTGATGAAAGAAAATACGATGAAGCGTTAAAAAAATTATTAGTGTTACCTGATAATTACTTATTAAAAGCACAGTGTCTTTATGAATTAGAAAGATATAATGAGCTTGTTAGTTTCTTTGAACAGATTAATGAAATGATAGAAAATGACTATTTTGAAGTATTAGGTTATTATATATTAGCGCTTATTAAATTAGAAGATTATGATAAAGCTTTGAATATGATTAATGATGAACTGGCAATGCCATATGTTCAAGAAGATTATTACGAAGTCTTGAATAATCTCTACGATGATGTTTTAGCTCAAAAACAGGCTTTCTTAGTTGATAACAATGCATATGACATAAGACTTGATGATGAAACAATTGAGCATATTTTGCTTGACCATGATAATTATGATGAGCAATTAGATGTTATTATGCGTTTAGAAGACTATAATATTCGCAAGCTTTTACCTATTATAGAAACTTTCTTAGTTAATGATAATTCTCTTGTTTTAAAGACCTTTATTTTAGAGCTACTTGTAAAACAACAAATTAATGAAGCTGTTCTTGTGAATAAAAATGGATTTGAATATGAGTTTTTGCCTAATGCTAATTTACTAGTCTTTCAAGATTTAAACTATTTAAAAATTAGGGATTTATTAGAAGTACATCTAGCAAAACAACCTAGTTTTTTAGAAATGTGCTATGATATTTTAGATTTGGTAGTATATATTATTTATCCTGAAATAATTAGTGAAGATGAAACATATTTGGCTGCCTTAATAGAATATTATGTGTTTTCATTAAATAGTGAGGAGTTAATGACAGATTTTACTAGATATTATCAAATTGATTTATCATTTGTTGAAAGTAATCTTAGTGAATTAATTAATATTTTGGAAAGTGAAGAGAAATATGGGAGTCTAATATGATAACAATTAATTTTATTAATGAATATCAAAATGAATATAATATATACGAAACACTTTTTAATGAATTAGCTATAAAAGCTTATCAACATTTGAAATTAGTTGATAATTATGAAATTAGTGTTACTTTAGTCAGCAATGAAGTAATTCATCAAATGAATCGAGAATATCGCAATAAAGATTATATTACTGATGTTATTTCCTTTGAAAATGATTTACAATATAGTTTTGAAGATGATTTAGATTTAGGTGATGTTTTTATTAGTGTAGCTAAAGCTATTGAGCAAGCTAATGAATATCAACATTCTCTAAAAAGAGAGCTGTGCTTTCTTTTTGTGCATGGTTTGTTACATTGTTTAGGTTATGATCATCAAGATGAAGAATCAGAAAAAGAAATGTTTAAATTACAAGAGGTGATTTTAGATGCCTAAAAACAACCATAATAATATTCAAAATAAAAGTTTTATTTATCAAAATATTATTAAATTTAAAGTTGCTTTCAAAGGTTTGAAAATTGTTTTTTTAGAAGAATCAAGTTTTAGATATCAATTTATTATTTTATTATTGACGATAAGTTTAGGTTTTTTGGTTGGACTATCGAAAATGGAATGGATTGCTATTGCTTTTGCGACAATAATTGTTTTTACATTTGAAGTAATGAATACTGCTATTGAGAATATTATTGATTTAGTTAGTCCAGAATATAATGTATTAGCAGGAAAAATAAAGGATATTAGTGCCGGTGCTGTTTTATTATCGACAATTGGTGCTGTTATTATAGGAATTATAATCTTCTATCCAAAAATTATTAATTTTATTTAGGGAGGGTCTATTAAAATGGCTGATAAAATAAGAGAGACATTGTTTAATTTAAGTTATAAAGCTTATCATAATGCTTATGCACCTTATTCGAAGTTTAATGTGGGTGCAGCTTTAATTACACATGATCAAAAAGCCTTTGTTGGGGCTAACATTGAAAATGCAGCATATGGCTCAAGTATGTGTGCTGAGCGTGTTTGTATTTACAGTGCTTATGCTAATGGTGTTAAAAAGGACGATATAATTGGTTTTGCTGTTATTTCAGATAATAAAGAACCAAGTATGCCTTGTGGTGCTTGTCGTCAAGTATTAAATGAATTATTGAATGATGATGTTGTTATTTATGTTTTTAATCTTGAAGGAGATTGTATTGAAACTAACATTGCAACTTTACTACCATATGCTTTTGATGAGACTGACTTAAAAAATGTTTAAATCAGGTTTTGTTGCAATAGTTGGTCGTCCTAATGTAGGTAAATCAACATTATTGAATAGTTTTCTAAAACATAAAGTTGCGATTATGTCCAATAAACCACAGACAACAAGAAATAAGATTCAAGGTATTTATACTGATGATGAGGCACAAATTATTTTTATTGATACACCTGGGATTCATAAACCAAAAAGCAATCTTTCAACTTTTATGAATAAAAGTGCGTATAGTGCGACTAATGATGTTGAAATCATTTTATTTTTAACGAATATTGATCAACCGATGTCAACTGGTGATAAAATGATTATTGATAATTTAAGAAATAGTTCTTCTAAGGTTTTCTTAGTATTAAATAAGATCGATTTAGTTAGTAAAGAGTATTTGTTTAATTATTTAAATGAGTTATCTCAAGAATATCAAGATATTTTCACAGAGATTATCCCAATATCTGCTAAAAATAAAAATAATACTGATCACTTATTAGCTGTAATTAAAGATAATCTTAATGAAGGAATTAAATATTATCCTGATGAGATGATTAGTGATCATCCTGAACAATTTATTTTTAAAGAAATAATAAGAGAAAAGATTTTAATGTTAACTGGTGAAGAGATACCGCATTCCATTGCTGTAACAATTGATAATGTTAAAAGAAAGAAGGATGAATCATTATTAATTCAAGCAACAATTATTGTTGAACGAGAGTCACAAAAAGGAATAATAATCGGAAAAAATGGTGCTAAATTAAAAGAAATAGGTATTCTAGCACGCGAAGAACTAGAGCTTATTTTAGGTTCGAAGATTTATTTAGAAACATTTGTCAAAGTCGAAAAGAATTGGCGAAATCGCCAGTTTCAATTAAATGAGTTTGGTTATAATGATGAAGATTACTAAAGATTTACATGGTATCGTTATTAATACTTTAAAATATAAAACTAGTGATTTAATTGTTGATGTTTTTTGTCTAGAGTATGGTTTTATGCAATTATACGTTCGCGGTGCTCAAAAAACGACATCTAAATCATTTTATATTTTTCAACTATTTAATATTATTACTTTTGATTTAAGTAAACTTAATCTGGATGAGTTATCAATATATAAAAGTGGAAGCATTGAACAAGTTTTTGATTTTACTAATTTAGATTATGATAAGATAAATATCGTTATGTTTGTAAATGAATTATTAAATCGTATTAAACGTTTATCTGATAATAA
The DNA here is from genome assembly GCA_030265585.1 of Erysipelotrichaceae bacterium OttesenSCG-928-M19. GTDB lineage: Bacteria > Bacillota_I > Bacilli_A > JAJDGJ01 > JAJDGJ01 > JAJDGJ01. The sequence continues at coordinate 24,776 of JAJDGJ010000005.1, forward strand.
TTATAATAATTATTATCAAGACATTACAAGTTTTTTATCTGATATCCACACTACTAATCCATTTTATTTATTAAATTGGTTTCTATACCAATCTTTAGTTGTCTTAGGTTGTCAACCTACATTAGACTGTTGTGTGGAATGTAATAAAGCATCAAAAATTGTGGCGTTTGATTTAATAAACAATGGATTTATTTGTCAAAATTGTTTTGATGGTAATTCCAAATATCTTACTGATAAAAATATTTTGAATTATTTATATAAAATAAGTACTAAAGAAGAAATTGCAAATAATAGTCTTAATTATGATCGTGAGATTTTTAGAATATTATTGGAAATGATTAATGAGAATGCTGGTGTATATTTGGAATCAGCAAAGTATATTTACTAGGAGGTTACGTTATGAAAAAAATGGATGAGATTGTAAATTATTGTAAAGAGAATGGGTTTATGTATCCAGGTTCACAAATTTATGGTGGTCTTGCTAATGCATGGGATTATGGTCCATTAGGGATTGAATTAAAAAGAAATATTCAAAATATTTGGTGGCAAAAGTTTGTGCAAGAATCACCTTATAATGTTGGTCTTGATGCTGCAATTTTGATGAATCCACAAGTTTGGGTAGCAAGTGGTCATGTTGGTGGTTTTAGTGATCCTTTGATGGATTGTAAAGAATGTAAAAATCGTTTTCGTGCTGATCATTTAATTGAAGATAATAGTAATGAAAATCCAGCGGGTTGGTCGAATGAAAAAATGGAGCAGTATATCAAAGATAATAATCTTAAATGTCCTAATTGTGGTGCAAGTAATTTTAGTGAAATTAAAGAATTTGAGTTAATGTTTAAAACACAGCAAGGTGTTATTAGTAATGAGGGTAGTGATATCTATCTTCGCCCTGAAACAGCACAAGGTATCTTTGTGAACTTTAAAAATGTTGTACGAACAACAAGAAGAAAATTACCACTTGGAATTGCTCAAGTAGGTAAAGCCTTTCGTAATGAAATTACTCCAGGTAACTTTATTTTTAGAACAAGAGAATTTGAACAAATGGAGTTAGAATTCTTTTGTAAACCAGGAACTGATATGGAATGGTTTGAATATTGGAAAAAATATTGTATGGATTGGCTTTTAAAATATGGATTAACAGCTGACAATTTAGTTTATCGTGATCATGAAGCAAGTGAATTATCACATTATTCTGCAGGTACTGTTGATATTGAATATCAGTTTCCTTTTGGACAGTCTGAATTATGGGGGATTGCTAACCGTACCGATTATGATTTAAAGGCTCATCAAGTAGCTTCTAAAGAAAGTATGGAATATCATGATCCGCTTACTAATGAAAAATACATTCCTTACGTAATTGAACCAAGTTTAGGATTAAATAGAGTTTTATTGGCCTTTATTTGCGATGCATTAGTACATGATGAAGAACGTGGTGATATTTTAAAAATACACCCTGATTTAGCACCATATAAAATATGTGTTATGCCTTTACAAAAGCAACAAAATGAGCAGGCTTTTACAATCTATCAGGCTTTAGCAAAAAAATATATGGTTGAATTTGAGGCATCTGGTAATATTGGTAAAAGATATAAAAGACAGGACTTAATTGGGACACCATATTGTGTTACAATTGATTTCGATACTGAAAATGATGATTGTGTTACAATAAGAGATCGTGATACAACTGAACAAGTTCGAGTAAAGATTGCTGAATTGGAGAATTACTTTTTAGATAAATTTAATTTATAATTGGTGATATAATGAAAAGAATTGATGATAAAATAATTGAAGAAATACGAGAAAAAAACGATATAGTTGAGGTTATTTCAAATTATTTACCTTTAACAAAAAAAGGTAAGAACTATGTATGTCTTTGTCCTTTTCATAATGATTCTAATCCTTCGTTAACAATCTCGCAAGAAAAGCAAATTTATAAATGTTTTTCTTGTGATGCTGGCGGTAATGTTATAACCTTTGTTCAAGATTATGAGAAAATTAGCTTTTTAGAAGCATTAAATAAACTAGCACAAAACATAGGACTTGATTTAGAACTTGATAATAATCAAAACAATTCTAATAGTAAATATAATCAATTAAGTGAGTATTATCAATTAAATGAAGAGGCTAATACATTATTTCAATATTTGTTAAATGAGGCTGGTAATGATTTAACTACTACTTATTTGAAGAATAGAAAAATAGATAATGATATTCAAACTAAGTTTCAAATTGGCTATTCTAGTTCAAACAATGTTTTAACAAACTTATTAAAATCTAAGAATTATGATTTAAATAAAGCTGTCGAAATAGGATTATTAAAAATAAAAGATAATGAATACTATGATAATTTTCAAAATAGAATTACATATCCAATTATTGATTTAAATAATAAAGTTACAGGATTTACTTGCCGTACAATTACTAATGAAGAACCTAAATTTCTTAATTCTATTGAGTCAAAAATTTTTAATAAATCATCATTATTGTATAATGTTAATAATGCTAAAGATAGTATTAGAAAGAGCAAAACAGTATATATTTTAGAAGGACCAAATGATGTTATTGCTTTTAATAAAGCAAAAGTTGATAATGTTGTTTGTATTATGGGAACAGCTTTTACTACTGAACATATTAATGTTTTAAGACAATTAAATGTCACAGATATTATTTTGGGCTTTGATGGTGATGAAGCTGGTCGTAAAGCTACCTATAATGCTTTTAATACTTTAAGTAAGTATAAGTTTAATATTCGTTATTTGGATTTTAAGGATAATGATCCAGATGACTATTTAAATAAATATGGTTATGATGAGTTTAATAAGGTGCTAAGTTACTCTAAATCTGCAATTGAGTTTAAGATTGATTATGAGTTCTCCTTAATTAATACCAATAATTTCACTGAAAAAAAACAATTAGTACAAAAACTTGTGGCTGAATTGAATAAGGTACTTGATAATTTTGATAAAGAGTATTATTATAATTATTTAGCAAGTATTTCTGGGATATCATTTGAATTAATTGAATCATATTCTTCACAACAAAGAAGTGACTATACTCCAAATAAAAAAAATATCACCAGAAAAAAAGTTGTCTTAAATGATATTGAGAATGCATCATTAAATATTTTATATTTTATGATGAAAGATATTAAGTATTTTAAAGTTTTCAATACTGAAGTACAAACATTTCTTAATCCATATTATCGCAAGTTATATAATGTTATTGCTGCCTATTATTTAAATAGTAATGTTTTCAATCTTGCTGATTTAGATAAATTAAAAATTGAAAATAATATTATAGCAGCATTAATGAAAATATCACTTAATTATCAATATGATGATGAAGTTGCTGATGAAGTTTTTATGGACAGTATTTCGACGTTAAAAACTGAGAAATATTATTTAGATTTAGCACAGAAAGAGGAAGAATTAATAAATATAAGTGATCCGCTTGAAAAGGCGAAAAAATCTAGTGAAATACTAGAACTAACAATGAAATTAAATGAGGCAAAGCATAAAAAATTCAATAAATAAAGGGTGTTTTAGTATGGTAAAAGTATTAAGTTTAGATGATATTAAACAAGAGTTAGTAAAAAAAGCTGGTGATGGAGTTCTTACCCAGGATGCTGTTATGGATTATATTAAAGATTATGATTTTAGTGAGGATGATATAGATAATATCTTTACTTATTTAAATGAAGAATCATTAATGGAAAGTGATATTGATGAAATTGATGATGATGTTGATATATCATCAGATATTGAATTAGCAGATGATGAAAGTGATAATGAATTTGATGAATATGATCTTAATGGTATTTATGATAAAGACTACTATGATGCTAATTTAACACTATCTAGTAATGTTAAGATTAATGATCCTGTTAAAATGTATCTAAAAGAAATAGGTGGCGTTAATTTATTATCTAATGAAGAGGAAATAAGTTTAGCAATACGTATTCAAGAGGGTGATGAAGAGGCAAAAAAAGAATTAACAAGTGCCAATTTACGTCTTGTTGTTTCAATTGCTAAAAGATATGTTGGTCGTGGAATGTTGTTTCTAGACTTAATTCAAGAGGGTAATATGGGACTGATTAAAGCTGTTGAAAAATATGACTATACAAAAGGTTTTAAGTTTTCAACATATGCGACTTGGTGGATTAGACAAGCAATTACGAGAGCAATTGCTGATCAAGCAAGAACAATAAGAATTCCGGTACATATGGTTGAAACTATTAATAAATTAACAAAAATTCAACGTAACTTAGTTCAAGAATTAGGACGCGATCCAAAACCGGAAGAAATTGCAAAAGAAATGCCAGGAATGACACCTGAAAAAGTAAGAGAAATTCAAAAAATATCATTAGATCCTGTTAGTTTTGAGACACCAATTGGTGAGGAGGATGATTCTCATTTAGGTGATTTTATTGAGGATAGTGAAGCTTTATCACCATTTGATTATGCAGCTAATGAATTATTGAAAGATGAGTTAAATGAAGTCTTATTAGAGCTTACAGATCGTGAAGAAAAGGTTTTACGTTTACGTTTTGGTTTAGAAGATGGCAAAACAAGAACTCTTGAGGAAGTTGGTAAAGAGTTTAATGTAACACGTGAAAGAATTAGACAAATTGAGGCTAAAGCTTTAAGAAAATTAAAACATCCATCACGTTCTAAACGTTTAAAGGATTTCATGATGAAATAATGAAACTTACAAATAGATTACATTATTTAGCATCTTTAGTTAATAAAGATGCTATTTTAGTAGATGTCGGTTGTGATCATGGTTATTTACCACTGTATTTATTAAAGAATAATATAATAAAAAAAGCATATGCTTTAGATATTAATCAAGGGCCATTAGATAATGTTAAAGCAAATGCAATCAAATATGGTTTGGATAAAGAAATAACTTGTCTTTTAAGTGATGGATTAGATAAAGTAAGAAACTATGATTTTAATAGTATTGTTATTGCTGGTATGGGTGCTACTTTAATAATTGAAATTTTAGGAAAAAACCTAGACTTACTAGGAAATAAACAGTTAGTTTTACAGGCAAATGTTAATAATTATGCCTTGAGAAAGTGGCTAATTGGTAATAACTTTATGATTACTAATGAATTATTAGTAAAAGATGATGAGATTATTTACCAAATTATCGAAGCAAAACAAGGTGAATCTAGCAATTATAACGAACTAGAGTTATCTTATGGTCGTCAAAACATCAATGAAAATAATTTTTTACTGCTTGAAATTATGAATGATGATTTAAAAAAATATCAAAGTATTATCAAACAAATTCCTAATGATAGTAATAAATATCATTTGTTTAAAAATAGAATAGAATTAATAAGGGGGTATTTAGATGAAACTAGATGATTTGTTAACAATAATTGAAAAAGAGTATCCACAAGAACAACAATTTGAGTGGGATTGTTCAGGATTACTTATTAAGCAAGATGAAGTTAATAAAGTTATTGTTTGCTTGGACATTACACCAAAAGTAGCACAATATGCACTTGAAAATAATGTTGATTTAATTATTTCTCACCATCCATTAATCTTTATGGATTATCCAAGTTCACCTGAATATATCAGAGAAATCTTTCAAGAATTATATGCAAATAAAATCGCTGTTTATAGTATGCATACTAATTATGATAGTGATAATCATGGTATGAATGATCTTTTTGTGAGATTACTTAATTATCAAAGAATAGATAACGATGAGATAGTTATGTTTAACGCTGATAGTTTAATTTATAAAAAATTACATGATTTCTTTAATTATCCTCTTAGAGTTTATAATAAGAAAGATGATATCAAAAAAGTTGCTGTTGTTCTAGGGAGTGGTGGCTCATATATTGAGGATGTAATTGCTGCAAAGTGTGATATGTTTATTTCTAGTGAGTTTAAACATCATGAGATATTGCAAGCAAATATAAATATGATAACTTTAGTTGATGTTGCTCATCAGGCAGAAATGATTTTTGTTAATGATATTGTTACATTCTTAAACGAAAAATCAATAACATTAGAAGTTATTCCTTTTGAGGATTATTATACAATTTCCTAGTTTAATTTAATTGAGTATGTTAAATAAATATCATACTCTTTTTAATTGTTATAAAAGATTTTTTTTAGTAATAATGTTATAATATTAGCTAGTAGAGGGCGATAAAATGATTTTAAATAACTATTACAATTTAAATAGTTCAAATACTAATGAGCGAATAAAAACACTAATTAATAATTTAGATAATGGTCTAAACTTATCAAAGGACCAGTTTTTAGACTTGTTAAATAATTTTAATTATGAATTACTACCTTATATACAGGATTTAGCTTTTAAGAAAAGAAAAGCAGTTTATCATGACTCAGTTTATATAAGAGGCTTGATTGAAATTTCAAATTATTGTAAAAACAATTGTTATTATTGTGGTATTCGTAAAAACAATGATGATCTTGAAAGATATCGTTATAATAAAAATGAAATTTACCAAATTGTTGATTATGCTTATCATAATGGCTATAAAACAATTGTTTTACAAGGTGGAGAAGATGATTATTATAGTGATGATTTATTAATTGAAATTTTAACTTATTTAAGAAGTAACTACCCTGATTTAGCATTAACTTTATCACTAGGTGAACGTTCTTATGAAAGTTATTATAAACTGTATCAGGCAGGTGCAAATCGCTATTTGTTACGACATGAAAGTGCAAGTGCTGAGCACTATAGTAAATTACATCCTCAAGAAATGAAATTAACTACAAGAATAAATTGTTTAAATGATTTAAAAACAATTGGTTATCAAACAGGTGCTGGTTTGATGGTTGGTTCACCTTACCAGACTAATAATGATTTGGTTGATGATTTATTATTTCTCCAATCTTTTCAACCTGAAATGATTGGAATAGGTCCTTATTTAAATCATCCTAAAACACCTTTTAAATCGTTTAATAATGGTGATATAAATCACGTATTAGTTATTTATGCTCTAGCAAGATTAATCTGTCCTGAAGCTTTAATTCCATCAACAACAGCAACTTCTAGTTTAGCAAGCGACGGCCGTTATCGAGCTCTTCAATCAGGTTGTAATGTAATTATGATTAATCTATCATTACTTGATAAAAGAAAAAATTATAGTTTGTATGCTAATAAAACATATGTTGGAGATGAATCTCAAGAATATCTTTCCTTAATAAAAGCTGATATTGAAAAGGCCCATTTAAAAATTAATTTTGCAGTTGGTAATCATATAACAAGAGAGGTAGATAACAATGAATAATAACAATAATAAATTGGATAAAATTCCTTCTCTAATTCCAAGTGTGGTCTTTGTTGGAAAAACAAATGCTGGTAAATCTAGTTTAATTAATGCTTTAACTAATCAAGATATTTCGATTGTTAGTGATATAGCTGGGACAACAACTGATGAAGTAGTTAAGCGTTTCGAATTATTAGATGCTGGCCCAATTAATATTATTGATACTGCTGGTTTAAATGATGATTCTCAATTAGGTCAACAAAGAATTAATAAAACCAAAAAGGCAATGAAAAGAGCTACTTTATTAGTTTATCTTTGTGCGGTAAATGAAGTTCTTGATTTAACTGAATATGAAAAATATCCTGATCACAAATTATTAGTATTTACAAAAATTGATTTATTAGATAAAACCGAATTAGATAACTTAAAACAATTACATCCACAAGCTTTGTTTGTTAGTAATTTTAATGAAGAGGATATTACAAAGTTTAAAGTTGCTTTAACAAAGTTAATAAGTATATCTGAAAAGCATTTATTGGAAAATATCACTTTGCAATTCAATAAGATTGTTCATGTGATACCAATAGATAGTGAAGCACCTAAAGGAAGGTTAATACTGCCCCAAATGCAATTAATCAGAGAGTGTTTAGACTTTGATATTATTTCAATTGTATTAAAAGAAAGTGAACTTGAACAATATTTGATTGATAACGATGATATTGGTTTGATTGTTACTGATTCTCAAGCTTTTAAAATTGTTAGTGAAATAAATAATAATCGATTTCCTTTAACTTCTTATTCAATTCTACAAGCTAATCAGAAGGGAGATTTAGAATACTTTGTAAAAAGCATTCCGTTTTTACATTATTTAAAAGAGGGGGCACATATATTAATTATGGAATCCTGTTCTCACAATGCGTCACATGAAGATATTGGACGCATTAAGATTCCTAAAATGTTAAAAGAAATTATTAAAAAAGATTTTACTTATGATTTTACAATGGCCCATGATTTTCCAGATGATTTAAAAAAATATGATTATATTGTTCATTGTGGTTCATGTATGCTAAGCAGTACAATAATGAAAAAAAGAGTTAGACAGGCTCAAGAATTACATCTTCCAATGAGTAATTATGGATTGATTATTGCTTATTATAATGGTATATTAAATGAAGCAATAAATATTTTTGGTATAGAGAGAGTGAATTAAATGAAAAGAAATCGATTAGTATTAATAGTTTTATTAGTAGCTATAATTGCAATGATTTTATTAGTTGTTAGAGATGTTAACACATCAAAATATCTTGAAAATAAAGGTAAATCAGCAGTTGGTGATGGTAGTGATATAATTGCTATTATTGATAGTGGTGCAAATATTGAACAAGTTAATTATGATAAAAAACTTAAAATTACTAGTTATAATGCCATAGATGGATCAGATGATATTACTGATGAAGCAAGAAGAGGTACAATGCTTTTTAGTTCACTTTACAATGATAATTATAGTATGGACTTAGAAAATGATGTTATGTTGATAAAAGCTTTTGATTCATTAAATGATATCAGAGTTGGTAATGTAATTAAGGCTCTCAACTATGCTTGTGATAACAAAGCAAGTGTTGTAAATTTAAGTTTTGAGATACCTGCGGATAGTAATCTTGAGGAAACGATTAAAACTTGCCAATTTAAAGGAACAACAGTTGTTGCAGCTAATTTTAATAAAGATGAACTAGGCTTTCCTGCTAATATTAAAGATGTTATTTCTGTCGATTTAGTTTCTTCAACAGTTGATAGTAGAGTTAAAGTTGATATGTCAGAACAACAGGTATGCTTAGATAATGTATGCAAAAATAATAACCATATTGACTTAAGTACTGCTTATGTTTCTGGCTATTTATTAAACTTTAAAGATAAACAAAAAGAAAGTAATAATTTAGTTTTAAAACCAAGTTATAATATATCTAGAATTGATAAAAAATAGAGAACAAACGTTCTCTATTTTTTCATTAATGCATTGTCTATTTCAATTAGTTGATTATTTTTATAATATGCTTTTGGAATTCGATTACCAAATCTTGTGAAAATTGCATGAGTTATTGTTTGTGCTTCATGACATCTTTGGTAAATATCAATTTCTTTATCATCTGAAAGTAGAATAATTTCATCACCAATATTAACTGGATTTTCAAATCTAATCATTAATTGATCCATGCAAATGCTACCAACAATTGTTCCATATTGATTATTGCATTTTACTTTAGAATTAGTATGAAGGCGTGAGAAGCCATCAGCATAACCTAGAGGAATTGTAGCAATTATTTCATTATCATTCAATGTTGTATAGCGATTACTATAACCAACTTTATAACCTTTTGGATAAACTTGAACTTGTGCTATTTTTGATTTTAATACAAATGCTGCTTTAATTTGATAGTTATCTTGAATTTTATCTTGTAAGGCACCATATAATGTAATCCCAACTCGATTAGTATTAGTAAAATCAATTAAGTGATGAAACTTTAAAAGTGATGAACTATTTGTACAATGAATTTGTTTGAAATTGTAAGCTAGTGTTTGAACAACTTCTTTAAAACGATTAAGTTGCATCATTAAATAATCCTCTTTATCATAATCTTCACCTGTTGCAAAATGAGTAAAGATTCCTTCTATTTCAACATTTTCATTATTTTGTAATTGTGTAATCACATCTTCTAATTCTGCAATTTCTTTAAAACCAATTCGATTCATACCTGTATTGACTTTTAAATGTACTTTTAGTTTACTTGTTAAATTTAATGATGCTAAATATTTAACACTATCACTTTGCGCAATTGTTAAAGTGATATTTCTTTGCATTGCTAATTCAACATCCTCATTTCTAATAATACCTAAACATAGTATTTTTACATTTGGATGATATTTTCTAACAATGAATGCTTCATCTAAAGTTGCTACAGCAATTCCATCTGCTCTTGAATCAACTACAACTTGAGCCATTTGTTTAATACCATGACCATAAGCATCACCTTTTATTACAGCATATAAGAACTTATCAGCTGAGCACTTATCTTTTACTTCATTTACATTATTTAATAATGTATCTAAGTCAATTTCTATAATACTATTTCGATAATATTTTTCCATGTTTTTACCACCTTTTATTTTAATGAATTTACTAATCTTGATAGCGATTTAATATTGACATCTGGAATAGTTGTTAACCAATTGTTTTCCATTAATTTACCAACTGCATTTTCATCTTTGTTTTTAAATGCCTCAATTATTTTATCATGTTCATCATATGATTTTGAAAAGGATGTATTCGTTGTCAAAAACATATATTCTATACGTTGTACTTGCATCATTAAATCATTTGAAAATGACAAAATATAGGGATTATCAGCAATTTTTAAAATATGATTATGAAATTCTTTATCATATTTCATTGCCATTAAAAAATCATCATCTTCAATAGCCTTTATCATTTTATTATTGATTTCAATTAAATCTTTAACATCTTCGTTTCTAATTGATAAACAGGCTATTTTAGCTGCTAGACCTTGAATTGTTGCTAGTGGTTCATAAAGTTGATAAATATCTTTAATATCAATTTCAGTAACTGTTGTACCAATTTTTGGAGTACTTATTAAAAAATTTTGAGATACTAAAATTTGAATTGCTTCACGGATTGGCATTTTACTAATCCCTAATTCTTTGGCTATTTTAATATCATCAATTTTATCTTTTGGGGCATATTCACCACTAATGATACGCTCTTTAATATATTCATAGGCTTGCTCTTTAGCTGTTTTCTTTTGAATACTCATAGTTTCACCTCATTTTCAGTTAAATATATTATAGCAATAATATATTTTTTCTTCAATGGTATCACAAGAACTTATTTTACAAAAAGTGTTTATAAAATGTAAGCGTTGCCATTATAGTTAAATTATTATATAATAGAGAAGGAAGATAGGACGAGGCTTGCCTTAAAAGATTTTGTAATGATTAGTGCAAATTAAAAAGTTAGTTAGCTTTAAACCTTGACTAAATACAATAACTATATGAAAAATATAGAGTAACGGAGGACAAAATGGATAAAAACTTAGCACTTGATTTAGTTAGAGTAACTGAAGTTGCCACAATAAAAGCTGCCCAATGGTTAGGGAAAGGCGATAAAAATGCTGCAGATGGAGCAGCAGTTGAAGGAATGCGTAATATGTTTAATCATATTGATGTTGATGGAAAGATTGTCATTGGTGAGGGTGAAATGGATGAAGCACCAATGTTATATATTGGTGAAAGAGTAGGTAATGTTACAGATTCTTGTGAGAAAATTGATATTGCTGTTGATCCTCTTGATGGAACAACAATTATTTCTAAAGGACAAGATCATGCAATTAGTGTTATTGCTGTAACACCAACTGGTAAAATGTTACATGCACCTGATATGTATATGGATAAGATTTGTGTTGGCCCAAAAGGTAAGGGTGTTGTTCACTTAGATTTACCATTAGATCATAATATTATTGCTTTAGCTAAAGTTTTAAATAAAAAGGTTGAGGATGTAACTGTTGTCATGCTTGATCGTCCACGTCATGATAAACATATTGCAATTTGTCGTAAACTTGGTTGTCGTGTTAAATTAATTAATGATGGTGATATTTCGACTGCTTTAGCAACTTGTTTTGAAGATGCGGATGTTGATTTAATGATTGGTTCAGGAGGTGCTCCAGAAGGTGTTTTAGCTGCTGCTGCAGTTAAGTGTCTTGGTGGTGATTTTCAAGGAAGATTACTTCCAGAATCACAAGAAGAAATTGATCGTTGTCAAGCTATGGGTTTAGAAATCGGACAACTTTTAACTATGGAAGATCTAGTTGAAGGTGATGAAGTTCAATTCGCAGCTACTGCAGTTACTGATACAGATTTTATGAAAGGAATTAGATTTGGACAACCTGATATTGCAATAACTGAATCTGTTGCAATGAGAGCCGAAACTAATACAATTAGATATATTAAAACTGTTCATCATTTGACAAAAAAGGAAAGATATATAGGTTAAGAAGGTTAGTGCCTTCTTTTTTTACATATTTTTATAATATATTATTTAACTGGATATGCTATAATAGAAGTGGTGATATTATGAATGATGAAATTAAAAATCATATTAATACTTTATTAACAACCTTACCACAGCAACCAGGTTGTTATTTAATGAAAAACAAACAAAATAATATTATCTATGTTGGTAAAGCTAAAGATTTAAAGAAGAGAGTTACTTCTTATTTTAATAAAGTTCATAATGATAAAACACAATTACTTGTTAATGAAGTAGTAGATATTGATTATATAATGACCAGCAGTGAAAAGGAATCATTACTTTTAGAGATTAATTTAATAAAAAAACATCGTCCTAAATATAATGTAATGTTTATGGATGATAAGTTTTATCCATATATATGTATTACTAAAGAAAAACATCCTCGTTTAAAAGTTGTACGCAATACTAGAAATAAGAAAGCAACTTATTTTGGCCCTTTTCCTAATAGTGGAGCAGCATGGGATACTTTAAATTTATTGAATAAACTATATAAATTACGTAAATGTGATAAACTTCCTAAAAAAGAATGTCTATATTATCATTTGGATCAGTGCATTGCACCATGTATTAGAACTGTTGAGGCAGAAGAATATGAAGAAATCATTAAAGAGATTAAAGCTTTTTTAAATGGAAATATTGATGATGTAATTAAGGAATTAGAAGTAAAAATGATGAAAGCAAGTGACAATTTAAATTTTGAGAAAGCTTTAGATTATAAAAAACTTATTGAATCAATTAAATTAACAACGACAAAACAAAAAGTCTTTAAAAATGATTTAAAAAATCGTGATTATATTGGAGTTGCTTATAATAAAGACTATATTTCTATTCAAATATTATTAGTAAGAAATGGTAATTTAATTGAAAGAAATGGTGATATATTTACTTTAGTAGATGATGTCCAAAATACTTTAGAGTCATTTATTATGCAGTATTATGAGATTAATACAGTGCCTAGCGAAGTTCTAATACAAGAAAAATATTGTAGCGCAACTATTGTTGATTTGTTTGAAAATGTCTTAAAAGTTCCTAAGATTGGTGATCATAAAAAAATGTTAGAACTTGCTGCTGATAATGCAAGTAATCTTTTAAAACAAGAATATGAAATGGTAATTAATAATGAAAATAAATTATTAGATGCTTTAAAACAATTACAAATTATTTTAGGAATGGATAATGATATTCATCGTATTGAGGCTTTTGATAATTCAACATTACAAGGGACAAATTCAATTGGTTCGATGGTCGTTTTTGAAGATGGGTTACCAATAAAAAGTGAGTATCGTAAGTTTAGAATTAAAGAAACAGAAATAGTGGATGATTATGCTTTTATGAGAGAAGTTTTATATCGTCGCTATTATCGTGTCTTAGTAGATAAATTAAAACAACCTGATTTGATCATTGTTGATGGTGGTATTGGACAAGTTAATATAGCTTTAGAAATTGTTAAGACTTTTAATTTAGATATCAAAGTAATTGGATTAGTTAAAGATGATAAACACCGAACTTCGTTTGTTTTAGATGATAAATTAATTAATCATGAAATTGATAAACAATCTGAGCTTTTCTTTTTATTAACAAGAATTCAAGATGAAGTACACCGTTATGCAATTACATATCATCGTAAACTTCGCTCTAAATCAATGTTTGCCTCTATGTTGGATGACGTAAAAGGTCTTGGTGAGGTAAGAAGAAAAAAACTTTTAAAACATTTTGAAACTTATAAAAGATTAAAGGAGGCAACACTTGAGGAGTTAGAGAGTTTATTACCAAGTGAAGTTGCGCAATCATTATATGATAAACTTAATGAAGAGGAGAGTAAATAGTGAAAACAATTCATTTAGTTTGGCTAGAATATCGCAAATGGCGCCATAATTGGGATGATTTATGTAATCAATGCGGTAAGTGTTGTTATGCACGTAGTTATTCTGATAATGGTAAAGTTATTGTTGATGAAAATTATCCTTGTGAGTATTTGAATACTGAAACTAATCTATGTAGTGTTTTTGAAAAGCGTTATCAAATGAGTAGTAATTGTGCTAGTGTAAACCTATTTAGAGCATTATTTAGTCCACTTTTACCTGATGATTGTGCTTATGCAAGAACATTTAGAGTATGGAAGAAATAAATAAAAAGCAACTATATTATTAGTTGCTTTTATATTGAAAAAAGATAATTAACATATTTTTTTATTATTTAGTAAAGTTACTTTTCTCTAAATACTGTAATGATTCAATAAGTTGTTTGTCATTATTGATTTCTAGGGTTAAAGTAGGATTTATTTTTAATTTATTAATTAAGTTAAAGACTTCATCATAGTTAATACTGCCATATAATAGGCCATTGTGGCTGTCTATTTGACCATTATTATTATGTAGATGTAAATGTTTAAGATATGGTGCTAGATTAGTTAGCCAATCTACTAAATTATATTTACTTCTTATATTTGCATGTCCTAAATCTAAACAAATATTAAAATAAGGTTTATTTATTATTTTAACTAATTCTAATAGATATTTATATTCATCTTCAAAAACATTTTCAATATAGATTTGGATACTATCATCTTTATCCTTTAGAAAATCATTCCAAAATATAATTGAATTAGTAAGCCATGATTCATAAAAATAAATATTCTTTAAATAACCACTATGAAAAATTATATGATTAGCTTTTATTTTTTGTGCAGCAGCATATACTTGGTTAAACCTTGTCATTGTTGCTTGATATATTAAACTATCAAAAGTTGCTGGTGATAAATCAAAATAGGGACCATGTAAAGCAAGTGGAGATTCATTATTATAGTAATTATTAGCTAGATATTTACTAGGATTATCTAAGTTATCAGCAATACTAAAATCTATTAGTTCAACACCAATATTATATTGTTTTTGTAATTTATTTATTAAATTATCATCAACTAACTGTGAAATATATACTTTCATTTAATCACATCCAATGAGTTAATTTTACCATATTTATCATTAGAATTCTAATTTTATATTTAGTTATTTACTTGAAATAAATTATAAAAAAACTCTAAATTATTATTTAGAGTTTGATATATAATTATTTGTTTGTGGTAGCTAGAACAAAAATCTTTAATAATTCTTCAGCATGTTTTTGTTGATCATCATTTAAAGATTCAATCAATAATTGTATTGGTGTAATATTGGCCTTATTTATTGTACCAAATAGAATATAATCAGTAGTTACTTTTAATTCTCTTGATAAGGAAATTAAAGTTGGAACAGAAAATCCTTTTGAGCCAAGCTCAATATCACGATAAAAATTTGGTGAAATACCTAGTTTTTCAGCAATTTCTTCTCGCGTAAAACCAAGAAACTCTCGATGACTTCTAATTCTACTGCCAACCACTTTATGATCAAAGTTTAAATTATTCATGATAGCACCACCTTAAGATAATTATATATTCTTTAAGGATACTCTTAAAGTTCCTTTTAAGGTTATTTTAGATATCTTTTAAGGTTATTTTAGATATCTTTTAAGGTTATTTTAATTTATTAATTATTTTTAATTTATTTATAATTATAACATTATTAATTGCATTATATTATTAATCATTATATAATATAAAACGTTGTGGAGGTGAGGCAATGAATAAGATAAATATGTATGTTAGAGTATTTTTAATAAGTTTTTTAGCTTTGGTACTATTAGTTTCAAACTATACTGATTTTTATATTAGTTTTCTTATTATAAATATGATTCTTGCCTATATACCTTTTGAAATAAGTTGTTTTATTAATAAAGTAAATAATAAATTATTAATTATTTTATTATCATTATTATGGTTATTATTTTATCCAAATGCGCCATATTTAGTGACTGATTTCTTTCATTTAGAAGCATTAAATATTTATGAGCTTACAACTATTTTTAACTTTGAGTTGTATGACTGGCTTGAATTTGCGATTGTATCTTGTGGCTTAATATTTGGATTGTTAATAGGGATTATTTCTTTATTTAGAGTAATTAAGAAGCTTCAAATGACTTTTTTTAAGAAAGAGTCAAAATTAATATTTTTGTTACTAGCGATTATTATTACAATAGCATCAGGATATGCTATTTATTTAGGCCGTTTCCCACGATTACACTCTCATTATTTATTTACTAATCCTCGTTTTATTATTGATATAATAATAAATTCAATTAATAAGGATACGATTATTTTTTCAATTGGAATGGCCTTGTGGCAAATACCAATTATATATTTAATAAAATTATTTAAAGACCATGATTAACTATTAAAATAAGTTAATAAAATTGTCTTTTTTATTATAAAATAGCGAGATAAACAATTGACTTAGGCACATAATTATGATATTATATCAATGTTGTAGACCTCATTCTACAACCGCACTAAAAAGGTTTAAGAGGCTAGGCCCACCTTAATGGCGAGTCTGAGAAAATATAGGAGGTGTGTTAATAATGTATGCAATTATTGAAACAGGTGGAAAACAAATCAAAGTAATGGAAAATGATGTTATCTTTGTTGAAAAACTTGATATCGCTGAAGGAGAAACTGTTACGTTTGATAAGGTTTTAATGGTTGGTGGCCAAACTACTAAAGTTGGAGCTCCATATTTAGATGGTGCAACTGTTACTGGTAAGGTAGAAAAACAAGGTAAAGAAAAGAAAATTATTGTTTTTAAATATCGTCCAAAGAAAAGTAGTAAAACTAAAAAAGGTCATCGTCAACCGTATACAAAAGTAACTATTAGTAAGATTAATGGTTAATTATGACAAAAGTATTTGTTAAGAAAAATAAAGGTATTATTCAATACATTGAAGTTTACGATCACGCTAACTTTGATGAGATTGGTCAAGATATAGTTTGTTCAGCAATTTCAAGCATTGTCTTTGGTAGTTTAAATGCCTTTGTTAAGTATAACTTAAAGGAAGAAAACATTGTAATTGAAGAAGCCTTTATTAGAATTGAAATTAATAATTTAAATAATCTTCAAATAATAGCTGATACAATGTTAGTTCAATTAGAAACTATTCAGGAAGCGTATCCTGATTATATAAAAATAGAAATTAATTAGGAGGTGTAAGCATGTTAAGATTTGAATTAAATATCCAGTTCTTCGCATCTAAAAAAGGAGTTGGATCTACTAAAAATGGTCGTGATTCTCATTCAAAGAGATTAGGCGCAAAAAAATCTGATGGGCAATATACACGTGCAGGTTCAATCATTTTTCGTCAAAGAGGTACTAAGATCTATCCAGGTACAAATGTAATGAAGGGTGGAGATGATACTTTATTTGCGACAATTGATGGAACAGTTAAGTATGAAAGAATGGGAAGAGACAAGAAAAAGGTTTCTGTTTATCCTGTACAATAACAAATAAGCATCCTTTGGATGCTTTTATTTTATGAAAAGGGGGTTTGAAAATGTTTGTAGATAAAGTTAAGTTAACACTTGCTGCGGGAACTGGTGGTAATGGAATGGTAGCATTTCGTCGTGAAAAATATGTTCCAATGGGTGGTCCAGCTGGTGGAGATGGTGGTCGTGGCTCAGATATTATCTTTAAAGGTGATCGAAATCTTTCAACATTATTAGATTTGAGATATAATAAGATTGTTAAAGGCCATGACGGTCAAAATGGTATGAATAAAAAATGCCATGGTAAGAATGCTGAACCAGTTATTGTTAAAGTTCCAATAGGAACTATTGTTAAAGATGAAAATAATGAATTGTTAGCTGATATTACTAGAGATAACCAAGAAGAGATAATTGCTGTTGGTGGTCGTGGTGGCCGTGGTAATGTTAGATTTGCCACAAATGCAAATCCAGCACCTAATATAAGTGAGAATGGCGAACCAGGAGAAAAGCTTGATGTAATTGTTGAATTAAAGCTTCTAGCTGATGTTGGTTTAGTTGGTTTACCAAGTGTTGGTAAATCTACTTTTCTATCAGTGGTAACAGCAGCTAAACCTGAAATTGCTGATTATCATTTCACGACAATTGTACCTAATTTGGGAGTTGTTAAAGCTGATGATGGTAATTCATTTGTAATGGCTGATTTACCTGGTTTAATAGAGGGTGCAAGTCAAGGCAAAGGTTTGGGAACACAATTTTTAAGACATATTGAACGTTGCCGTGTTTTGGTTCATATTATTGATATGGCAGCTGTTGAAGGTCGTGATCCAATTGATGACTTTCAAAAGATTAATAACGAATTAAATGAGTATAATTCTTCATTATTAAAAAGGCCAATGATTGTGGTTGCTAATAAAGCGGATTTAGATACTTTTGATGATAATTATAATCGTTTCTACGATAAATATCGTGATGATTACGAGATATATAAAGTATCTACTTTAACTAATACTGGTTTAAAAGAAGTATTATATCGAATAAGTGAGTTACTAAAAGAAAATGAGATAGTTTATGAAACATTTGATACTGTAAAAGTATATCGATTTGAAAATGATGATGATTTTACAATTACATTTGAAGATAATATGTTTGTCTTAAGTGGTCCAAAGGTTGAGCGATTATTTAAGATGACTAATTTTAATACCGAAGAAGGCATTGAAAGATTTGCACGTAAAATGCGTTATTATGGTATTGATGATGCTTTACGTAAAGAAGGGGCTAAAGATAAAGATTTAGTACGAATTGAAGATTTTATTTTTGAATTCATTGATTAGGTGATAGAGATGGAAAAATATATAACTTATCTTGTAGAATGGTTACAAATTAAAGTAAAGGAAGCACATGCTTCGGGTTTAATTGTCGGTGTATCTGGTGGTATCGATTCAGCAGTAGTTGCAAATTTGATTAAACGAGCATTTCCTAATGATAGTTTAGGTATTATTATGCCTTGTTACTCTAGTGCTGAAGATGTTAATGATGCTAAGCTAGTTGTTAAAGAAGCAAATTTAAAATACCATGAAATCAATCTTGATAAAACATTTGACATTCTAATTGCTGAATTAGAAAGTGATAGTGAAGTTAGCAAAGAAGCCAAAGCAAATACTAAGGCTCGCTTACGTATGAGTACACTTTATGCTCTAGCACAAAGTAATAATTATTTAGTTGTAGGTACTGATAATGCTTGTGAATGGTATACAGGTTATTTCACCAAATATGGTGATGGCGGTGTCGATATTGCACCCCTAGTTCATTTAACTAAGTCACAAGTTTATGAAATGGCACGTATCTTAGGTATTAATCAAAAAATAATTGACAAAATACCTAGTGCAGGTTTAATTGATAATCAGAGTGATGAGGATGAAATGCAAGTAACATATGTAGAATTAGAAGCATATTTAAATAATGAAGAAGTAAGTCAAAAAGCTAAAGCAAGAATTGAGCAACTTCATCAAAATAGTGAACATAAAAGAAAAATAATTGCTTTTCCAGAATGTGAGGTTAGTGAGGTAAAATGATAGGATATTTAAAAGGTAATGTTATTTTAATTAATAAAGATAGTATTATTGTTGATGTTAGAGATGTTGGCTATCATGTTATAACTTGCTTACCATATGATTATAAAATAGGTGAAGCAGTTGAATTATATGTTTATACTCATGTTAAAGAAGATTTATTATTATTATATGGTTTTAAGGAATTAGCTCAAAAAGAAATCTTTTTAAAGTTGATCTCTGTTAAGGGTGTTGGTCCTAAAACTGCAATTGGAATTTTATCTAGTATTGATTATCTTAAATTAGTTGAAGCAATTGATAATGAAGATATTTCATTTTTAAAGAAAATACCAGGTATTGGTTTAAAAAGTGCAAGTCAAATTGTCTTAGATTTGAAAGGTAAATTTGTTGTTGATAAAGCTAATATTAATGAAGAATTAAATGATGCTTTAGATGCTTTAAATGCTTTGGGTTATAAAGACAGTGAGATTAAAAAGATTGAAAAAGAATTAAGTAATCATGATTTAAATACTGAAGAATATATAAAAATGGGATTACAATTATTGTTAAAGTAGGTGAATTAATTGAATCGTATATTTGATGAGGATGAAACATTTGATGAGAGTCAGGATACTTTATTACGTCCTCAATTTCTAAATGAATATATTGGACAAGATACTATAAAAGATAACTTAAGAGTTTACATTGAAGCGGCTCGTAATCGTAACGAGGTTTTAGACCATGTTTTATTATTTGGCCCTCCTGGTTTAGGAAAGACAACTCTAGCAACAATAATTGCTAATGAGATGAATGGTGCAATTAAATATACATCAGGTCCTGCTATTGAAAAACAAGGTGATTTAGCAGCTTTACTAACTGGATTGCAACCTGGAGATGTTTTATTTATTGATGAAATTCATCGTCTTGCTAAAAACATTGAAGAAGTTCTTTATTCTGCTTTAGAAGACTTTTGCATTGATATCATTGTTGGAAAAGATGAGACCTCTCGCTCAATTAGAGTTGATTTAGCACCGTTTACTTTAGTAGGTGCAACAACTAGAGTAGGTGATCTTTCAGCCCCATTACGTGATCGTTTTGGTGTAATAGAACGTTTAGATTATTATACTGATAATGAGCTAGCTAAAATAATTAAAAGAACTTGTTCTGTTCTAGATACTGAAATCGAGGATGACGCAATTAATGATTTAGCTATTAGATCACGTGGGACACCACGTGTTGCTAATCGAATTTTAAAAAGGGTTCGTGATTTTGCTCAAGTAAAAAACAATTCATTAATAAATAAAGATATTGTAGCCGAGTCATTAACTGCTTTAGGAATTGATAATTTAGGTTTAGATTATGTTGATCATCGTATCATATCATGTATTATTGAATCATTTAATGGTGGACCAGTTGGTATTGAATCACTAGCTGCTACTATAGGTGAAGAAGCACAAACAATTGAAGATGTTTATGAGCCTTACTTACTACAAAAAAAATTACTTAAAAGAACGCAACGAGGTCGTATTATTAGTGAGGATGGCTATTTACATTATAATAATATTATCAAAAACTTAAAAAAATAAAAAATATATGATATAATGAAGATGTTAAGGGGCATAAAAAATTCCTCAAAATAAGATAAAGGGAACATGTGTCAAGATTGTGGTGTGCATACTTAACCATTTTGTTAAGAAGCCTAAAATAACTTGTAGTGTACCCACCTGAAAATATTCGGGATTTATCTTTGCCCTTTAGCTTTTTTATTTAGGAGATTAGATAATGAAAAAATATACATTTATATTATTAATATTATTTTTATTAGTTGGGTGTTCCAATAAATTAGAAAAATATTCAACTTCATTTTTATCATTTGATACCTATATTGAACTAAATGCTTATACTAGCGATAAAGATGAATTTTATGACTATGCAAAATATACTGAACAACAATTTAAAAAATACCATGAGTTATTTGATGCATATAACAATTATCAAGGAGTTAACAATGTAAAGGTGATTAATGATAATGCTGGAAAGAAAGCTATTAAAGTTGATGAGCATCTTTATGAGGTTATTAAACAAGCAAAAGAACTATATCAAGATAGTGAACAAAAGAACAATATTACTTTAACACCAATTGTATTAGAGTATAAGGCCGTTCAAGAGCGTTATGATGCTAATGAAAAGGTCAGTAATCCTGATCTTGAAATGTTAAAAGAAAAGGCTAAATGTGTTAATATGGATAATATTATTCTAAATGAACAAGAGCAATCAATTTTTTTAAAAAAGTCATGTTCACAATTAGATGTAGGTAGTGTTGCCAAAGGCTATACAACTGATTTAATTGCTAATGAACTTAAAGATAAAGGCTTAACATCAGGTATTATTAATGCTGGTGGTAATGTTGTTGTGATAGGAAAAAAGAATAATAGTGATTTTACTATTGGAATAGCTAATCCAGATAATCCTAATGAAGCTAAAATCAATATTAAGACTTCTGACATAAATATTGTAACATCAGGTGACTATCAACGATATTACATTGTTGATGGTATAAAGATGAATCATATCATTGATCCTGATACACTTAAACCAGCGCTTATTAATAAGTCCGTGACGATTATAAATAATGATGGTTTAATTGCAGATTACTTTAGTACAGAGTGTTTTATGCTTGATTTAGAAAAGATTGATAAGTTAGCACAAAAATATGATTTTGAATATATTGTTATTGACAAAAATGATAAAATTACGATAAGTGAAGGACTTAAAGATGTCACTGAAGTTAAATAAATATGATATTATTATAACTATTGTTGTGGCTTTAATTGCTTGTTTATTGTTGTTTAATGTTCTGCGTAGTGATAATCAAGAAAGTGATAAGATTGCTAATGTCTACTTTGAGAATGAGCTTGTGCATAGTTTTAATTTAAGTGAAAAAAAAGAGGAAGTCTTTGAAATAGAAGCTACTAATGGTTTAGTTATTATCGAAACTAAAGATGGTAAAGTAAGAGTTAAGAGTGAAACATCACAGAAAAATATTTGTTCAATTCAAAGTTGGTCAGATTCAAGTGTTAATCCAATTGTTTGTTTACCCAACAATTTATACATTAAAATTGAATCAGTTGAAGATGAAGATGTGGATGTGTTTATTAAATGATGAAAGATACAAAAAAAATTGTTATTCTTGGACTATTTCTAGCTTTAGCAATAATTTTGAATATAGTTGAGAATGTTTCATTTGCATTCTTTGTTATTCCTGGAGTAAAACTTGGACTTGCAAACATTTCTACTATTTTTATACTCTATTACTTTGGCTATAAAGAGATGTTCTTAATTAATGTCACTCGTGTTGTTTTAGCAAATCTAATAACAGGTTTATTATTTTCAATTCCTTTTACCATTGCATTTTTTAGTAGTGTTACAAGTATGCTATTATTATATTTTATTTATCGCAGTAATAAAATATCAATCTATGGTATCTCGATGATTCAAGCTGTTTTATTTAATACAATGCAAATTATTATTGTTTGTTTATTATATCAATCAAATGTCTTTATATTTTATTTACCATACTTAATTTTTAGTGGAATTGCAACTGGTTATCTTGTTGCACTATCTGCAAAATATCTGGTTAGACTAATAGATAAAATTTATTAATTAATTTTATCTTTTTTTTATGACATTCTTTTTTTAACCTTTTACTCTAAGATACTTACCACTTATAATAGTAATGTAGTTATTAATAAATAGATAAGCTATAATCAAGGTGAGGTGATGACATGAAGCTTTTTTTAGAAATTGACAGCAATCTTGAAGAAGATGAAGTTAGATTTAAAGTTAAAGAATTTAATGATGAAGTTAAAGAATTATATGATTTATTAAATACTAAGGAAAAGTCTTCAAATCATCTTATGCTTTATGATGATAGTAAAGAATACATTATTAATTATAATGATATTGTCTTTTTTGAAACAGAAAGTGATGGCGTATATGCTCATACTAATAATTATGCTTTTCAAGCAAAAATGCGTTTGTATGAATTAGAAAACAGTTTACCAAGTAACTTTCTTAGAATTTCAAAGTCAGCTATCATTAATATCAATAAAATTTATTCAATCGAAAAGAGACTTAGCTCGACATCATTAGTACAATTTGTTGATACTCATAAAGAAGTCTATGTTTCACGAAGATATTATCGCTTATTAAAAGATAAGCTTTTAGAAAGGAGTCGCTTATGAAAAAGAGATATAGCTTTGCAGTAGCGTTAATTATTTTAGCAATTCTAATTGCATTAAGTGCATTCAATGTAATTAATGGAATAGGTGTTTGGACACTAATTTTTTCATTTGTGATAGCTTGGATTTTTATTGTTTCGCTATTAAGAATTGAGTTTGTCGGAATCTTTGTTTCAATTGCTTTAGGTATCCTTTTGTATCAAGAGCAGCTTGGCTTACTTAATATTAATCTTTGGCCTATTGTTTTGGCAGCTTTATTATTAGGAATCGGGTTAAATATTATTTTTAAAAGAAAGGATCGCCATCATTATTTTAGAGAAGAGTTCAATAAAGAGTTTCAACAGGAATATCGTTATTCTTCTAATAAAATGCATAATAGTTGTAGGAGTAATGGCTTTGGCAAAGAAACATTTGATGTAGAACATGTAACAAAGGAAGATATTATTGATGATGAAATAGTTGAAGATGATGTAATTACTTATCGTACTAGATTTAGTGATAATACTAAATTTGTTAAAGCAACAAGTTTAAATAAAATTTATTTAGATAATGAATTTGGTTCCTTAAATATATATTTAGATCAAGCAACCTTAAGTAATGAGGGAGCAACAGTTGAAGTGTATTCTCGTTTCGGAACGGTAAAGATTTTTGTGAAAAGTGATGCATATCTAGAAAGCCAACTTACTTATGATTTAGGTAGTATCTCAATACCTTCAAATAACTGTATTAGTGATCAAGGTCATAATAAATTTGTTTTCAAAGGTAATGCATTGTGTGGAGAAATCAAGGTTTTAAGAATTTAATATTGCTATTGCAATTTAATAATGCTATACTGTAAACGGAAGTTAAATTAAATATAAACACTACTTTGCAGGGGAACTAGAATTTAGTTGAGAAGGTAAAACCTGACCCTTAGAACCTGTTAGTTAATACTAGCGTAGGGAGCATGTTATCAAAAAATAACACTAACCTACTAAGTTAGTGTTTTTATTTAGATAACTGCTAATTTTAAAGAAAGGACGCAAAGTATGTTTAAAACAAAAGAGATAGTTAATATTGCATTAATCTCAGCAATCGCTTTTTTACTATCATTAGTGATTCTATTTAGAATGCCTAATGGAGGTAGTATTACTGTATATTTAGTACCTTTATTTTTTGCTGCATTCAACAATGATTTAAAAACTAATGTCTTTATTGCTATTGTAACAGCTACATTACAGGTTTTATTTGGAGGCTATGTCTTGAATCCTATTCAAGTTATGTTAGATTATTACCTACCAGTTATGTTTATTTGCATTTGTATGATTTTTAGATTGAATAAGTATATTAATCTTTTCATCGGTTCATTACTTGCAATGGTTTGTTACGTTATTTCTGGAATGATTTTTTTTGAAGTTCCATTTTTAGCATCAATTATTTATAATGCAACATTTTTTATTCCAACCATTATTTTAAATCTGATAATATTTGCCTTAATTAATCCACGTTTAGGTAAAATATATGAATCATATCAAAAATAAACTCCTATCGAGTTTATTTTTTTATCTCTCTTAAATATTCAATTCGTTCAAAATGCGCATCAAATTTCTTTTTAGTATTTTCTCTATCAAGTCTGTCATTTTTAAAATGAGCCAGACCTTTTATCTTCATACCATTATCATAATTAGATACTACCACACCAATAAATTTAAAGTCATGATAACGTGAATTTTTCTTGTCATACTGAAAAAGTGACCATTTCTTTTTAATCGCCATCTTTGCTTGAATTCCCGTTTTACGGGATTTTGTTTCATAAATAGTTTTATTACCATAATCAATAATATCAGCTTCAATCCTAATTGAATTAAGTGTAATAACTCTATTCAAAGAGTAATTATCACTTAGAAGATTTCTTTTTTGTAAATATTTTACAGCTGCATCTTCAGCAACATCACCTTCCTTAGGCATATGATTAATTGATCTTTCAAATAAAAAATATGATTTTTCAAAACCATATTGTCTTACTTTTGCTTCCTTCATTGATTCAACAATACTTATTCGATATTTTCTTTTATTAATTGGAATTCTTTTTTTCATTCTATCACCTTATACATATTCCATTACTTGGTAAAGTTGCATTTTCATAATTAAACAATTAGCTTCTTAAGTATAGCACATGTATCAAAAAAATCCTAATTTTATAATTAAGTAAGACGCTCTTTTATTTTATTAACCATCGCTTTAGCATCATTATAACCATCATGATATAAAGCAATAAGTTTATTTTTATCCTTTTCTAAACGTGATATTGTAACTGGTTTTTGAGGTTGTATAACAATAATTGAATTATCTGCAACACCATCATTTATTTCTTTTAGGGTTTCGTTATATCGAAGATGACGATCTTTGATTTTAATATTTAACTCTTTATATTTTGGATATCTTCCTTTTATTAATGGTGCTAAGCGATTAGGTTTCTTTTGATAATCATGATATTGAGTTAAGACAACAATATTTATTTTGTTACCATCAGCTTTTGCTTGAGCAATTGGTATTGAATCAGTAATGCCACCATCTAAATAAGGAATCTTATTTAAATAGACTGTTTTTGCTAGCAAAGGTAGGGAACTAGATGCTTGAATATAAATAAGCTCATTTTTAATATCTGTAATTTTTTTATATTCAGCTTTACCAGTTAAACAATTGCTAATAGTTACGTATAGATTTTGTTTGCTTTCATTAAAGGTTTGATAATCAAAGGGCAGAAATTTATTAGGAATATCATCATAAAAGGTTTTAACATTAAAAAAATCGCCTGTTTTAATTAAATTAAAAAAGCCAATGTATTCTTTATCTAGATAATCGATTACGGTTCTTAATGCGCGACCATTTTGCTTTGAAAGATAACTGCATGCATGGCAAGCACCAGCAGAGACACCATAAACATTTAAAAAGTAGATATTTTCATCCATAAAACAATCTAAAACACCTGCAGTATAAACACCACGCATTCCACCACCTTCAAGTATTAAACTAGCATTATAAATCATATTATCATTCCTTCCATAAGGAATTATATCATATTTTTGCATAAAAAAATAACATGATAAACATGTTATTTGAAAACTAAAAATTAATTTTCTTTCTTTTCATCAACATAATTATGATCCTCTAAAAATAATTCATCAGGAGTCATATCTAAATAATCAGCAATCTTAACTGCCAAATCATAAGATAGCTTTCGTGATCCTTTTTCAATTAATGATAAATAACTTTTTGAAATCCCTAATTGTGTTGCTAATTCCTCAAGTGAAATTTTTTTGTTTTTTCTAGTGTAGTGAAGTAATTCATATTTAT